>JAIRTY010000032.1 GCA_031254715.1 Nocardiopsaceae bacterium
ACGCTCTTCCGATCTCCCGGCTCCCCGGACCCGGCCTTGCCCGGCGGCGCCTGCGGCGGCGGCCCTTCCCCGGCGCTGTTCCCGCTGTTCCTGGCGTCCCCGGCGTTCCCGCTGTTCCCGGCCGGGGGGACCCGGGACGGCCGTCTCCACGGGACATGACGGCCCCGGGGGGCCATCCGGGGCCGTTCCTCCGGGCGAGCAGGTCCCGGCTGGTCAGGGGGCAAGTCAGACCTCGAGTAGCTCTGCTTCCTTGTGCCGGAGCAGCTCGTCGATCTGTGCCACGTAGGTGTGGGTGATGTCCTCGAGCTCCCGCTCGGCCCGGTGCACCTCATCCTCGCCCGCGTCGCCGGACTTGGCGAGCTTCTCCAGCGAGTCCTTGGCGTGCCTGCGGATGTTCCGGATGGACACCCGGCTGTCCTCGGCCTTGGTCCGGGCGATCTTGATGTATTCGCGCCGGCGCTCTTCCGAGAGCTCGGGGAAGACCACCCGGATGATGGTTCCGTCGTTGGCCGGGTTCACGCCGAGGTCACTGTTACGGATCGATTTCTCGATCGCGGCCAGCGACGACTTGTCGAACGGCTGGACGACCACCATCCGCGGTTCCGGGATATGGAACGAAGCCAGCTGGTTGACCGGCGTCTGCGTTCCGTAGTACTCGGCTGTGATCTTGGCGAACATCGCCGGGTGGGCACGGCCGGTGCGGATGGCGCTGAACTCTTCCTTCGCGACCCCGACCGCCTTTTCCATCTTCTCCTCGGCTTCGAGGAGGGCCTCGTCTGTCACTGCGGCTCCCGTGCGTCGCTGCCTGTCGTCGCCGCGCTCTGAGCGCGCTGCCTCGTGCGGATTCGGCGCCCGTCTGATGGACCCTAGCCGCTCGCGGACCGGCACACCAGCGTGCCGATTCTCTCACCATGGACCGCCCGCACCACGTTGCCCTCATCCATCAGGTCGAAAACGACGATGGGCAGGCCGTTGTCCATGCACAGGCTGACCGCGGTGGCATCCATGAATTTCAGCTCGCGTCGCAGCACCTCCGCGTAGTCCAGCTGGTGGAATCGCGTGGCGTCCGGCTCCTTGCGCGGGTCGGCATCATAGACGCCGTCCACCATCGTGCCCTTGAGCACGGCCTCGGCGCCGATTTCCAGCGCGCGCTGGGCGGCGCAGGTGTCGGTGGAGAAGAACGGCGCCCCCAGCCCGGCCCCGAAGATCACCACGCGGCCCTTCTCCAGGTGCCGGATGGCGCGGCGCGGGATGTACGGCTCGGCCACCTGGCCCATGGTGATCGCGGTCTGCACCCGCGTGTCGATGCCGAACTGCCGCTCCAGCACGTCCTGCAGCGCCAGCGAGTTGATGACCGTACCGAGCATGCCCATGTAGTCGGCGCGTGAGCGGTCGATGCCGTTGTCGGCGAGGACCCGGCCCCGGAACATGTTGCCGCCGCCCACCACGGCCGCCACCTGCGTGCCGTCCTTGACGGCCGAGACGATCTCGCCGGCGATGTGGTAGACCACCTCGGGCGAGATGCCGAGCGGGTCGGGGCCAGAGAAGGCCTCGCCGGACAGCTTGACGACCACCCGGTGCCAGCGGGGATGCACCTGGCCGGGCTCGGACCCGGAGCCGGGGCCGGTCATCCGGCCTGACCCACCTGGAAGCGCGCGAACGCCCGGACCGTGGCGCCCTGCTCGGCCAGCAGTTGCTTGATCGACTTCTTGGGCTCCTTGACGAACGCCTGCTCGGTCAGCACGACGTCCTTGAAGAAGGCGTTCAGGCGCCCCTCGACGATTCTGGGAATGGCCTGCTCGGGCTTGCCTTCCTCACGGGTCATCTGCTCGGCGATGCGGCGCTCGTTGGCGACCACGTCGGCGGGTACCTCGTCACGGCTGACCCACTGCGGGCGCATCGCCGCCACCTGCTGGGCGATGTCCTTGCCGACGTCCTGCGCGACCGCGTCGTCAGCAGGCCGGTCGAGCTGGACGAGCACGCCGACGGTCGGCGGCAGCGCCCGGTCGGAGCGGTGCAGGTAGGTGGTCACGAAACCGCCCGCCAGCAGCGCGTACCGGCCGAGCTCCAGCTTCTCCTTGAGTGCGGCGCCAGCCTCGTCGATCGCCTGCGCCACCGTGATCCCCGGGCGCACCTCCAGGCTGAGCAGCGCCAGCCGGTCGGCCGGCCGGTGCTCCAGCGCCGCCTCGGCGATCTCGGCGGCCACCTGCTGGAAGCGGTCGGTCTTGGCGACGAAGTCGGTCTCGCAGTTCAGCTCGACCAGCACGCCGAGCTCATCGTTCTCGAGCACGGAGGTGACCAGGCCGTTCGCTGCGGTCCGGGCCTGGCGCTTGCTCACGTCCTTCGCGCCCTTGACCCGGAGCAGCTCGACCGCGGCCTCGAAGTCCCCGTTCGCTTCATCCAGGGCCTTCTTGCAGTCCATCATCCCCGCGCCCGTCAGGTCGCGGAGCCGCTTCACGTCCGCTGCGGTGAAGTTCGCCATGTCCTCAATCTCTCGCTGTCGTGTCAGGCCAGCCAGGTGGCTGACCCGATCCGGCCCCGGGCAGCCGGCCGGAGCCCGCCCGCTTTCCGCTGGCGGCCGGCCAGTCTCCCCGCACCTGCGGGCCGGTCCCCGGGAAGCCGGTGGTTACCCGGAGAACGCTAGGAACCAGTGGTGACGTCCGGCTCCGGGTCGCTCACAGGCTGTTCGGCTGCTTCGGCTGGCTGGTCACCGGCGGTCGCAGCTGGCTGGTCACCGGCAGTCGCAGTTGGCTGCTCGTCGGCGGTCGCTGGCTGGTCACCGGCGGCGGCTGTTTGCTCGTCGGCGGTCGCTGGCTGGTCACCGGCTGCGGGCGTTTCCTGCTCGCCGGCAGGCTGCTCGCCGGCAGGCTGCTCCGCCGTCGGCTCCTCCGCCGTGGCTGACCCCTCGCGGGCTGAGCCCTGGCCGGCTGAGCCTTCGCCGGCCGCGGCATCCCCGGATTCCTTGGCGGTGCCGTTCGCGGCGGTCCGCTCGAGCAGCTCGCGCTCCCACTCCGCGAGCGGCTCCTCGGCGCCCAGCTGGCCCGCCCCGCCTGTGGGCGAAGGCTTCTCCTCGCCATTGGCGGCACTGGCCCGCGCGAGCAGCCCGTCCGCGACCGCGTCCGCGACCACCCTGGTGAGCAGCGACACGCTGCGGATAGCGTCGTCGTTGCCGGGAATCGGGTAGGTGACCTCGTCCGGGTCGCAGTTGGTGTCCAGGATCGCGACCACCGGGATACCGAGCTTGCGCGCTTCGCTGACGGCGATCTGCTCCTTCTTGGTGTCCACCACCCACAGCGCGCTCGGCACCCGGGACATGTCCCGGATACCGCCGAGCGACCGGTCCAGCTTGTCCCGCTCCCGGCGGAGCTGGAGCAGTTCCTTCTTGGTCATGCCGGAGCCGGGCACGTCGTCGAAGTTGATCTCTTCGAGTTCCTTGAGCCGCTGCAGGCGCTTGTAGACGGTGGAGAAGTTGGTCAGCATCCCGCCCAGCCAGCGCTGGTTCACGAACGGCATCCCCACTCGCCGGGCCTGCTCCGCAATGGCCTCCTGGGCCTGCTTCTTGGTCCCCACGTAAAGGATGCTGCCGCCGTGGGCGACGATTTCCTTGATGAACTCGTAGGCCTGGTCGATGAACTCCAGCGACTGCTGGAGGTCGATGATGTAGATGCCGTTCCGTTCAGCGAAAATGAACCGCTTCATCTTCGGGTTCCAGCGCCGGGTCTGGTGCCCGAAGTGGACGCCGCTTTCCAGCAGCTGCCGCATGGTGACGACCGGAGCCATGCCGGTGTCCCCTTCCTGCTCGTGCGCCCGGGCAGGGGCGCTTCGGTTAGTCCTGGCGCCCGTACGCACTCGCCGCGGCTGACCAGCCGCGGACCGGTGAGATGCGCACCGCCGGGTCGATGCCAGGCGGCAGGCAGGCGCGCGAATTCGGCGGCGAAGCCAGGCGTGAACCACACGGCTCGCGCCGCCGGGTCAAAGTCTACCGCGCCGCCCGGCCGACGGCCCCGCCCATGCTGCGGCGGCCACCTGCGGGGCCTGGCCGGCGCCGGCCCGTTAGGCCCGGGGATGAGCCTGACGGTAGGCGGCCTGCAGCCGCTCGGTGGTGACGTGCGTGTAGATCTGGGTACTCGCCACCGACGCGTGGCCCAGGATCTCCTGCACGCTCCGCAGGTCGGCACCGCCCTCCAGCAGGTGGGTAGCGGCGGCATGACGAATGCCGTGCGGGCCGGTGTCCGGGGCCGCGGGCACGGCGGCCAGCCGGGCGTGAACCACCCGCCGGGCGATGCGCGGGTCCAGCCGCCCGCCCCTGGCCCCGACGAACAGCGCCTGCCCGCTTCGCGGCCCCGCCA
Source organism: Nocardiopsaceae bacterium (assembly GCA_031254715.1). Taxonomy (GTDB): domain Bacteria; phylum Actinomycetota; class Actinomycetes; order Streptosporangiales; family Streptosporangiaceae; genus JAIRTY01. The sequence continues at coordinate 4,350 of JAIRTY010000032.1, forward strand.
GCCGGCGCCGCCCGGTAGCGCACCACGCGGCGACGGCCCGGACCGCCGGGATCCCCACCGGCACGATGCGCTCCCGGCTGCCCTTGCCGAGCACCCGGATCGTGTTCCGGCTGGTGTCCAGGTCGCCGGTATCAAGCCCGCACAGCTCGCTGACCCGGATGCCGGTGGCGTAGAGCAGTTCCATGATCGCGGTGTCCCGCAGCGCCACCGCCTCGGCCGGCTCGGCCGGCTCGGCTGCCTCGGCCCGCCGGGAG
>JAIRTY010000038.1 GCA_031254715.1 Nocardiopsaceae bacterium
ACGCTCTTCCGATCTCCCCCGGGCTAGCACCGCGCCGGGCGCCGCCGCCGACGGCGCCGAATCCGCCGCTGAGTACCCGCACCGAGTCGGCGAGCGGGGCCGCGGCCAGGTCCGCCAGCCGCAGCACCGGTGCACCCAGCGCCGCGGCGAGCCCTGCCACCAGGCCCAGCCGCACCCGGCCGTGCTCGCAGTCGATCACCACGCTGGCCACGCCCGCCGCGGCCAGCAGGGAGGCGGCCCGGTGCGCCCGCGGCACGGGTTCGGTGCCCCCGGTCGCCCGTCCGTCGGTGAGAACGATCAGCAGCGGCCGCCGCCGGGGGTCGCGCAGGCGCTCGGCGCGCAGCACGCCGGCGGCCCGCAGCAGGCCCGCCGCGAGCGGGGTCCGGCCGCCGGCCGGCAGCGCCGTCAGCCGGGCGGCCGCCGCCTCCGGTGATGAGGTGGGCGGCAGCAGCACCTGCGACCCTTCGCCCCGGAACGCGATCACGCCCGCCTTGTCCCGCCGCTGGTAGGCGTCGAGCAGCAGCGACAGCACGGCGCCCTTGACCGCACCCATCCGCGCCTGGGACGCCATCGACCCGCTGGCGTCCACCAGGAACAGCACCAGGTTGCCCTCCCGGCCCTCGCGGCGCGGCTCGCGCAGGTCCTCGCGCTGCAGTAGCAGCCCGCCCGGCGGGACCCGGCCCCGCGCCGCCTGGTGCGGGGCCGCTGCCGCCAGGGTGGCGGCCGGGTGGATCCGGGTGACCCGGCCCCTGGGCACGGTGGCCCCGGTCACCAGGCCGGTCCCGGCGCGGGACCGGGAACGGCGCCCGGCCGCGCCGCTGCCGGCGCCCGGCACCTCCAGCCGCCGTACCCGGAAGGCCGGGCCGGGCCGGGCCGGCTGCCGGGTCCCGCCGCTGCCGCCTGGGCGGCGCTGGCCGGAGCCGTCCCCGGCACCGCCGTCCCCGGCATCGCGGGCGGCGTGGTCGTCACTGGCATCGCGGGCAGCGGCACCGCCGTCACCGGAGCCGGTGTCCCTGCCCCCGTGCTCTGCCGGGCCGTTCCCGGCTGGTCCCGGCTCCGGGCCCGGCCCGCCGGGACCGCCGCCGTCCGGGCCGTCTTCCGGGCCGCCGCCGTCCGGGCCGTCGTCACCGCCGGCGTCCGCCGCTTCGGCCAGCGCCCGGTCGAGTTCGTCGGCGGCCAGCTCCGGCGCATCGAACGGCTGCCGGCGGCGCCGGTGCGGCAGGGCCAGCCGGGCCGCCGCCCGGATGTCCTCGGCGGTCACCTCGGCCCGGCCCTGCCAGGCCGCATGCGCGGCAGCCGCCCTGGCCGTCACCAGGTCCGCGCGCAGCCCGTCCACCCCGAACGCCGTGCACACCGCGGCCACCTGCCGCAGCGCGGCGTCGGGCAGCGACACCCCCGGCAGCCGGCGCCTGGCCGCCGCGATCCGCCCGGCCAGCCCGGACTCGGCATCCTGCCAGCGGGCGGTGAAGCCCGCCGGGTCAGCGTCGCAGGCCAGCCGCCGCCGCACCACCTCCGCCCGCTCGCCGGGGGCCTGCGGGGCGGCGGCCTCCACCGAGAGGCCGAACCGGTCGAGCAACTGCGGGCGGAGCTCGCCTTCCTCCGGGTTCATCGTCCCGACCAGCAGGAAACGTGACGCGTGCCGGACCGACACGCCCTCGCGCTCGATGTAGCAGGTGCCGAGCGCGGCGGCGTCGAGCAGCAGGTCGACCAGGTGGTCGTGGAGCAGGTTGACCTCGTCCACGTACAGCACGCCCCGGTGGGCGGCAGCGAGCAGGCCAGGCTCGTAGGCCTTCACCCCTTCGGTGAGTGCCCGCTCGATGTCCAGCGCGCCGGTCAGCCGGTCCTCGCTGGCCCCCACCGGCAGCTCCACCAGCCGGGCCGGCCGGGCCTGGCCGGCGGCGCCGCGCTCATGCGGGCCGTCCGGGCAGTCCGGGTCCGGATCGGCCGGGTCGCAGCTGAACCGGCACCCGGCGACCGCGGCCACCTCCGGCAGAATCGCGGCCAGCGCTCGGACCATGGTGGACTTGGCGGTTCCCTTCTCGCCGCGCACCAGCACCCCGCCGACCGCGGGCGAGACCGCGTTCAGCACCAGCGCCAGCCGCAGGTCGTCCATGCCCACGATCGCGGAGAAGGGGAAGCTCATGCTCAGTCGTCGCCTTCCAGGTCGCCTTCGGTTTCCAGGTACTCAGCCCGCAGCCGGTCCAGGGTCGCCGGGTCCGGCTCCGCCCACAGCCCGCGGGCGGCGGCTTCCAGCAGCCGCTCGGTGATGCCGCGCAGCGCCCACGGGTTCGACTCCCGCAGGAACCCGCTGACCTGCTCGCCGAACACGTATTCCTGGGCGAGCCGTTCGTACATCCAGTCGTCTACCACGCCGGCGGTGGCGTCGTAGCCGAACAGGTAGTCCACGGTGGCGGCCAGCTCGAACCCGCCCTTGTAGCCGTGCCGGGCCATGGCGGCCAGCCAGCGCGGGTTGACCACCCGGGACCGGAACACCCGCCGCGCCTCCTGCGCCAGGGTGCGGGTGCGGACCCGGTCCGGCACCGCCGAGTCGCCGATGTAGGCGTGCGGCGACCGCCCGGTCAGGTGCCGGACCATCGCCACCATGCCGCCGTGGAACTGGAAGTAGTCGTCGGAGTCGGCGATGTCGTGCTCGCGGGTGTCGGCGTTCTTGGCCGCGACCGTGATGCGGCGGAAGCAGGACTCCATGTCAGCCCGGGCCGCCCGGCCGTCAAGCCCGCGGCCGTAGGCGTAGCCGCCCCACACCGCGTACACCTCGGCCAGGTCGGCGTCGCTGCGCCAGTTCCCGGCGTCGATCAGCGGCAGCAGGCCGGCCCCGTACGAGCCGGGCCGGGAGCCGAAGATGCGGGTGGTGGCCCGCCGCCGGTCACCGTGCGCGGCGGCGTCGGCCTCGGCGTGCGCCCGCAGGTAGTTCAGCTCCGGCGGCTCGGTGAGCCCGGCGACCGCCGCGACCGCGTCGTCCAGCAGCGTGATCACGTGGGGGAACGCGTCCCGGAAGAACCCCGAGATGCGGACGGTGACGTCGATCCTGGGCCGGCCGAGCTCGGCCGCCGGGATGATCTCGAACCCGGTCACCCGCCGGGAGGCGTCGTCCCAGGCCGGGCGGCAGCCGATGAGCGCCAGCACCTCGGCGATGTCGTCGCCCTGGGTGCGCATGGCCGAGGTGCCCCACACGGTCAGCCCCACCGACCGCGGGTACGACCCGGTGTCGGCCAGGTGCCGCGCCACCAGCGACTCGGCGAGCGCGGCGCCCACGTCCCACGCGTTGCGGGACGGGATCGCCTTCGGGTCCACCGAGTAGAAGTTCCGCCCTGTCGGCAGCACGTTCACC
>JAIRTY010000114.1 GCA_031254715.1 Nocardiopsaceae bacterium
CCCCGCTGGCGGCTCGGGTGACGGTGCGGCGGGCGGCCCGGCGGGGGGCGCCGCCGGCGGCGATGGTGCCGATGTGGTGTTCGAGATGGCGGGCACCAGCGAGGCGGTGGAGCTGGCCATGACACTGGCCCGGCCGGGCGGCCGGGTGGTGCTCGGCGGCATCCCGGGCGACGACCGGACGGCCTTCCGGGCCTCCACGGCCCGGCGCAAGGGGCTGACGATTGCGATGGTCCGGCGCATGAACGAGGCCTACCCGCGGGCGATCAGCGTCGCCGCCCGCGGCCACGCGGACCTCGCCGCGGTGGTGACCGCCCGGTTCCCGCTCGCCAAGGCCCCGGAGGCCTTCACGACAGCAGCGGCACGGACCGGCCTCAAGGTGATCGTGGCGCCCGGAGCCTGAGCCCGGCCCCTGGCGGGGGGTACGCCGGCCGTTACCATTCAGGGCGTGCCTCGCAGATCACCAGGTCGCATCCGCTAGCCGTGGCCGATACTTTCTACGTTCCCGCCGGGCAGGACACCTGGCGGGCCACGATCCACACCACCGGGCCATGGGATCCCGGCTCCCAGCACGGCGGCCCGCCCAGCGCCCTGCTGGGCCGGGCGATCCAGCGTTGCGCCCCCCGCGACGACATGGTCGTGGCGAGGTTCACCTGCGACATCCTGCGGGCGATCCCGGTCGGGGAGATCGAGGTAACCGCCCGCGTGACCCGGCCGGGCCGCAGCGTCGAGCTGCTGGCGGCGGTCGCGCGGGCCGGCGGCCGCGAGGTGGCGCGGGCCAGCGCCTGGCGGGTGCTGCGCGCCGGCACCGGGCCCGTCCCTGAGCGGCCGCGGCAGCCGCCGGAACTGCCCGCTGACAGCGCCGGGCTGCCGCCCGGCGGCTGGGTGGACGGGTACCTGTCGGCCATCGAGTGGCGCCCGGTGTCGGGGAGCTTCGGCGCGCCCGGCCCGGCCACGGTCTGGGCCCGGCTGAGGTACCCGCTGGTGCCGGGCGAGGAACCGGGCTCGCTGGAGCGGGTGCTCGCCATCGCCGACAGCGGCAGCGGCATCTCCGGCGAGCTCGACCTGCGGCACTGGCTTTTCATCAACCCCGAGCTCACGGTCCACCTGCACCGGGAGGCGGCCGGGGAGTGGATCTGCCTGGACGCGCAGACCACGATCTCCGCCGGCGGCGCCGGGCTGGCCACCTCGATCCTGTCCGACCAGGCGGGCCCGGTCGGGGTGGCAGCGCAGTCGCTGCTGGTCGCGCCGCGCCCGGCCGGATAACCAGGCGCGCCGGGCGGCGGGCTGGAGTCACAATGAAGCGTGGCCGATGACGGAGACTGCGCTGACGAGGTCCGGCTGGCGGGGGAGCAGGTTGCGCTGGCGCCGGTGACCGCCAGCGAAGCGGCCGCGGTGCGCCGGATCGCCCGGACGCCGCAGGTGCGCAGCCGGTGGGGGGACGAGGACCCGCTCGATGACCCCTCCGCCTGCAAGTTCGCGATCCTGCTGGGGGGCACCGTGGTGGGGATGGTCCAGTACCACGAGGAGACCACGCCCGGCTACCGGCACGCCGGCCTGGACATCTTCGTGGATCCCGGTCAGCACGGCCGCGGCATCGGCCGGGATGCGATCCGGGCTCTCGCTCGCTACCTGATCAGCGAGCGCGGCCATCACCGGCTGGTGATCGACCCGGCCGCTGACAACGAGCCGGCCATCCGCTGCTACGCGGCGGCCGGGTTCCGGCCGGTCGGCGTCATGCGCCAGTACGAACGGGATGCCGACGGCCGCGGCTGGCACGACGGCCTGCTCATGGACCTGCTCGCCGGCGAACTGGACTGACCCGGCTCTGTGCCTTGCTGACCTGGCGGCGCGCTTTGTTGCGGCAAGGGACCGGCCGTCTTCGTCAGCGGCTGACCTCCGCCCGCCCCGGGCTCCGGCCGGGCCAGGTGCGAGTATCAGGCCCGTCTGCCCTGCCCGATGTGGCGGAAGAGTACAGACTTAGGCGCGTGATGCTCGTGGTCACCCAGATCGGGTGGGATGGGAGCCTCCAGCGCGCAGTGCTGCACACCGCTGGACTGGCTGACGCCGCGCAATGGGAAGGGCTCATCGCGCAGGCGCTGTCCTTCCCGCCCCCGTACCGCCCGGTCCCGGGCGGCACTGTGTTCCACATCCGGACGGACGACCACGCGATCATGGTCGCCGAGCCTGACCTTATCGGGCCGCTGCGGGATCTGGTGCTGGCGGTGCTGCCGCGGACCTGACCAGGGCGGTTCCCGGGCGGGGCTACGGCCCAGCGGGCGCGGGGCCGGCCGGCGCCGGGGCAGCCGGGGCCGGGGCGGGGCCGGTGCTGAGCGGGTGGTGGCAGGCGGCCAGGTGAGGCAGGCCGCCGCCGGTGGCGTGCTCGATCAGGGGCGGTTCCTGCTGGGCGCAGATCTCGGTGGCGTGCCGGCAGCGCGGATGGAACCGGCAGCCGGACGGCGGCGAGATCGGGCTCGGCACGTCGCCTTCCAGCACGATCTGTTCGCGCTGCTCGGACAGCTGCGGGTCGGGCACCGGCACCGCCGACAGCAGCGCCTCGGTGTA
>JAIRTY010000127.1 GCA_031254715.1 Nocardiopsaceae bacterium
CGGCCCCGGCCGCGGCTCCGGCCCCGGCCACAGTCCCGGCCGCGGGAGCCACCGTCCCGGCCCCGGCCCCGGTCCCGGCCCCGGCCGCGGACTGCCCGGCCGTGAAGAAGCAGGCTGCCGGGTCAAGATCACCACTGGCCGTGAGCGTCACCGCGGCCGGGTGCCCGGGCAGGCCGCGGGCGGCCCGGGCGGCCCGCCGGGCCGGAGAACGGATCAGCAGCCGCGGGTTGTCGCGCCGGATGGTCCCGGCACCGACCATGATCGCGTCACAGCCGGACCGCTCGGCGTCCACGCGGTCCAGGTCAGCGTCGCCGGACAGGATCAGCCGCTGCGGTCCCGGCGCGTCCAGGCAGCCGTCGACCGACACCGCGCAGCTCAGCAGGACGTAAGGCCGTTTGTTCACGGAGCCCCGGTGCGGTAGTGGCGGCTGCCAGGCGGATGATCTCAGGCATAGCTACTTAACGGTATCTTCCCGGCTCGGACCGGTGGTTTACTTGCGGGCGGTACCTGCCCACGGCGCAGAAGGCGGAGTGCGGATGGACACGATGGCAAGGACGCAGGCCGGCGCGGCCGAGACGTTCGACACCGTCAACCCGGCGACCGGTGAGGTGATCGCGACCTTCCCGGTGGACGGCCCGGCCTCGGTCGGCGCGGCGGTGACGCGTGCCCAGGAGGCCGCCCAGTGGTGGGGCGGGCTCAGCTGGAAGGAGCGCCGGACCCGGCTGCTGGCCTGGAAATCGCAGCTGGCCCGGTACATCGGCAGGCTGGCGGAGCTGGTGCACAACGAGACCGGCAAGCCGCTGGCCGACGCCCAGCTGGAGATCTTCCTCACGATCGTGCACATCGACTGGGCCGCCCGCAACGCCGAGAAGGTACTCGGCCCGCGCCGGGTGCGCAGCGGCCTGCCCGCCCTGAACCTGGCGTCCCGGCTGGAGTACCAGCCGCTGGGGGTGGTGGGCGTGATCGGGCCGTGGAACTACCCCGTATTCACCCCGATGGGGTCGATCGCCTACGCGCTCGCGGCAGGCAATGCGGTGATCTTCAAGCCCAGCGAGCTGACTCCGGCGGTGGGCGGCTGGCTGGTGAGCTCGCTGCGCGAGGTGGTGCCGGAGCAGCCGGTGCTGCAGCTGGTGACCGGGGCCGGGCCAGCCGGCGACGCACTGGCCCGCAGCGGGGTGGACAAGCTCGCGTTCACCGGTTCGGCCGGCACCGCCCGCAAGGTCATGGCCGCCTGCGCCGAGAACCTCACGCCGATGGTGGCCGAATGCGGCGGCAAGGACGCGTTCCTGGTGGCCGCCGACGCCGACCTGGACGCGGCCGCCGACGCCGCTGCCTGGGGCGCGGTGTCCAACGCCGGCCAGACCTGCATCGGCGTGGAGCGCATCTACGTGGTGGAGAAGGTCTACCAGCCGTTCCTTGACAAGCTGTCCGAGCGGATGGCGGCGGTGCGGCCTGGTGACGATCGCGACGCCGACTACGGGCCCATGACCAGGCCCGAGCAGGCCGACGTGATCGAGCAGCACATCGCCGACGCGCTGGCCAGGGGCGGCCGCACCGTGGTCGGCGGCATGCAGAGCGTGCACCGGCCCTACGTGGCCCCGGTGCTGCTGGCGGATGTGCCGGAGGCGAGCCGGGCGGTGACGGAGGAGACGTTCGGGCCCACCGTGACCGTGACCCCGGTCGCCGACCTGGACGAGGCGGTCCGGCTCGCCAACGACAGCAGCTACGCGCTCGGCGCGACCGTGTTCGCCCGCAAGAAGCGGCAGGCGATGGCCGCGGCCAGCGCGCTGCGCAGCGGGATGACCGCGATCAACTCGATCATCGGGTTCGCGACCGTGCCCGCGCTGCCGTTCGGGGGGATCGGCGACTCCGGGTTCGGCCGCATCCACGGCGCCGACGGGCTGCGCGAGTTCGCCCGGGCCAAGGCCATCACCCGGCAGCGGGTGCGCCCGCCGCTCAACCTCACCTCGCTGTCCCGCCCGGACCGGGACGTGAAGCGGCTGCTCGCGCTCACCACCCTGCTGCACGGCAAGCGGTACCGCTGAGCCGGCCGCCCGCCCGGCCTGGCCCAGGCGGCACGGCCGGCTCAGAGCGGCGCGGCCTGGACCCGGGCGGCGGCCGGGCGGGCGCTGCGCAGGGTCCTAGGCCGGGACCGGCTGGCCGGCCAGCGCCGGGTCGGAGGGCTCCAGCGGCGCGCGGCCGTCGATGATGTCGGCCGCGCGCTCGGCGATGGCGATCACCGGGGCGTTCGTGTTCCCGCGCGGCACCGTGGGCATGACCGAGGCGTCCACCACCCGCAGCCCTTCCACCCCGCGGACCCGCAGTTCCGGGTCAACCACGCTGGTCAGCCTGCTGGCCGCGAGCCGGGAATCACCGCCCATGGCGCAGGTGCCCACCGGGTGGTAGAGGGTCCCCAGGTCGCGCCGGATGTAGTCGCGCAGGTCGGAGTCGGTGCTCACCTCCGGGCCCGGCGCCAGCTCCGCCTTGCAGATCTTCGCCAGCGGACTCGCGGAGGCGAACTCCCTGGCCATCCGGATCCCCTCCACCAGCGGCTCGATGTCGGACCCGTCCGACAGGTACCGGGGGTCGATCGACGGCTTGTGCCGGGGATCGCTGCTGCGCAGCCGGATGCGGCCGCGGCTGCCCACCGAAACCAGCGTGATCAGCACCGACAGCGCCCGGATGCTGGGGTCGGCCAGGCCCTGCCGCTGGTACGGCGTGGGCAGGGCGTGCCACTGCAGGTCGGGCGCTGACAGCGAGGGACGGCTCCGGCTGAAGCCGCCGGCCTCCGCGACGTTGGACGTCAGCGGGCCGGAGTGACGCAGCCGCCAGCGCATGACCGTCCGCGGCCGGGAATCCTCCCACAGGGCACGGGTGCCGGGCGTGTGCCACATCGCGGTGACGATCGGGTGATCGGACAGGTTCGCCCCCACCCCGGGACTGTCGACCGCCACCGTGATCCCCTGCTCGCGCAGGTGGTCGGCGGGGCCGACGCCAGACAGCATGAGCAGGTGCGGGCTGCCGATGGTGCCCGCGCACAGGATCACCTCGCCGTCGGCGGGCACGAACTCCTCGCTGCCGTGCCGGAGGTACCGGACCCCGATCGCCCGGCCGCCGGCGACGGCCACCGAAGTCACCGTGGCCTCGGTCACCACGGTCAGGTTCGGCCGGGTCATGGCCGGGTGCAGGTAGGCGTCGGCGGCCGACCAGCGGCGGCCGTCACGCTGCGTGACCTGGTAGAAGCCGGCCCCGTCCTGGCGCGGGCCGTTGAAGTCGTCGTTGAGCGGCAGCCCGCTCTCGGTGGCAGCGGCGACGAAGGCCTTGGTGAGCGGCGACCTGTGCCGCAGGTCCTGCACGCTGAGCGGGCCCTGCCCGCCGTGGTAGGGCGAGGAGCCGCGCGAGTTGTGCTCGGCCCGGCGGAAGTAGGGCAGCATGTCCGCATAGCCCCACCCGGCGCAGCCGAACTCGTCCCGCCACCCGTCATAATCGTGCCGGTGGCCGCGGATGTAGATCATCGCGTTCATCGAGGAGGAGCCGCCGAGCGTGCGGCCGCGGGGCCAGTAGATGCTGCGGTCGGCCGCGCGCTCCTGCGGCTCGGTCCGGAAGTCCCAGTCGTAGGTGCTCTGGAACAGCAGGTTGAGTGCCGCCGGGATGCGGATCTCGTCGGCGTCGTCGGGCGGCCCTGCTTCCAGCAGCAGCACCCGGGCGGCCGGGTTCTCGGTCAGCCGGGCGGCCAGGACGCACCCGGCGCTGCCAGCTCCAATGATGACGTAGTCGTACACGGTGGACCTCGCGACCCGATCACGGCGGTGGGTTTCCGGACACCTTACCGGTGCGGGCGGCGGCGGAAGCATGCGTTACCTGCGCTGTCACAGGCCTGTGATCAGGGCGATGTAACACCGATCCCGGCCCGGGGCGGGCTCCTGGCGGCGAGAAGGCGCGCCCCCGGCCTGCGAGCCGGGAGCGCGCCCTGCCCTGCTGGTCCCCCACCGCACCCGGCGGGCCCCCGATATCCGCCGAACGGCGCGACCAGCAGGCTGGGTGTTAACCCTCCGCACTTATACGATGCCACATCGTGCTCACGTTGTGAATACCCAATGGTCAGAGCCTTGATCTCCTACCGCCGGTAGTGCAGGGCGGCGGCCCCCGGCCGGGCGGGGCGCAGCCCGCCCCCGGATCCCGGCCCGGGTTCCCGCTACCGTAGGCGCATGGCACCCAAGCGCGGCGACCAGCCCGTCGTCCTGTCCCGGATCTACACCCGCACCGGCGACGACGGCACCACGGCGCTCGGCGACGGGAGCCGGGTGCCCAAGACCGACCTCCGGCTGATCGCCTACGCCGACGTGGACGAGGCGAATTGCGCCATCGGCACCGCCCTCGCGCTCGGCGCGCTGCCCGGCGACATCGCCGACCTGCTCACCCGGATCCAGAACGAGCTCTTCGATGTGGGCGCCGACCTGTGCAACCCGGTCACCGGCAATCCGCCCTATCCCCCGCTGCGGATCGACGAGAGCTACGTATCGGCCCTGGAGGCGGCCTGCGACGAGCAGAACCAGGAGCTGCCCACGCTGCGCAGCTTCGTGCTGCCGGGCGGCACTCCCGGTGCGGCGCTGCTGCACGCGGCCCGGACCGTGGTCCGGCGCGCCGAGCGCAGCGCCTGGGCGGCCAGGGACGCCCACGGTGACTCGGTGAACCCGGTCCCGGTCAAGTACCTCAACCGGCTGTCCGACCTGCTGTTCATCCTCGCCCGGCGGGCGAACGGCCCGGCCGCCGAGGTGCTGTGGAAACCCGGCGGCGAACGCTAGGCCGGGGCCTAGCTACAGCCTGGCGGTAACGGCAGCCGCCCCTGGTAACTGCCGGGCGGAGCCGCCTCCAGCCAGGCCAGGAAGCCGGTGAGGGCGGATTCGCCCATGGCGAGCTCGACGGTGTCGTTCCCCGGCCCGGTGCTGCACTCCACCACCACCGAGCCCTTGCCCAGGCTTACGGATTCGGCCGGGTCGGCCAGCCGCCGCGACCGCACCGAGAGGCTGCCGCGCTCCAGCACGGTGTCCGGGGTGAGCAGGATGCCGAACGCGTGGTACCAGCGGAGCTCGTCCGGCCGGTAGGCGGCTACGCCGAGCCGCCACGAGCCGCCCGGCTGCCGGAGCCCGCACTCCACCGTCCCGCCGCCGCGGTCAAGCAGGACCCGGCGGGCGGCGAGACCGCCGGCCGCCACCAGGGCGACGCCGAGGAACACCGCGAAGAGCCAGGCCGCATCGAATGCCAGCGAGCTCCTCATCCCCGGCCCCCGTACTGGCCCTCGTCAGGACGGCTCGCCAGCGGCCCGCAGCAACGCCCGGGAGTATTTCACCTCGGCGGGCTCCTCATCCCCGCCCTGGCCCTCTTCCAGCGCGGCGTCCAGGCTGGCCCGTACGGCCGCCCTGTCCACCTGCGGGCCGAGCTGGGCCTCCCGGCACAGGACCGAGACCCGGTCATCGGCGATGGAGAGGAATCCGCCGTTGACCGCGGCCACCACCTCCCCGGACTCGCCCCCGGCGTCCTCCGGGTCGAGGATGCGCACCAGGCTGCCTTCGGCCAGCACCCCGAGTACCGGCGGATGACCGGTCAGCACCCCGATGTCGCCGTCGAGGGTCTTGGCGATGACCATCCGGGCCCGGCCGGACCATACCTCGCCGTCCGGCGCCACCAGCTCCACCCGCAACGTCACCTGCGCTCCAGTTCCTTCGCCTTGCGCTCGACGTCCTCGATCCCGCCGCACATGAAGAACGCCTGCTCCGGGATGTGATCGTACTTGCCCTCGCAGATCGCCTTGAACGAGGCCACGGTCTCGGTGAGCGGGACGAACACCCCGGGCTGCCCGGTGAACTGCTGTGCCACGTACATCGGGTGGGACAGGAACCGTTCGATCCGCCGCGCCCGCTTGACGGTGACCTGGTCCTCCTCGGACAGCTCGTCGATGCCGAGGATGGCGATGATGTCCTGCAGCTCCTGGTTCCGCTGCAGGATCCGCTGCACCTCCCGGGCGACCGCGTAGTGCTCCTCGCCGATGTACCTGGCGTCCAGGATCCGGGAGGTGGAGTCCAGCGGGT
>JAIRTY010000136.1 GCA_031254715.1 Nocardiopsaceae bacterium
ACGTCTCGGACAGGGTGGCGGCCCCGAACTCGGCCGGGAAGCCGCCGGCCTCCCACACCCCCCGCTTGACCTGGGCCGCCCGCTCCCGCAGGTGCATGTGGCAGGGGTTCAGCTCGGACCAGGTGTTGATGATCGCGATGACCGGCTTGCCCCGCTGCTCGTCGGCGCCGATCCCGAGCTGCCGCAGCCGGGACCGGTGGCTGAAGGCGCGCAGGTTGTCCCCGGCGAACCAGCGGGTGCTGCGCAACGCGGCGGGGTCGCGGGCCGCCGCGCCGGGGCCGCCCCCGGTCATGGCTGCATGCCCCAGCTCGCCAGGATCTCCGCGATGCGGGTGCGCACCGGGCCGGGCAGCGGGCGGCTGGGCGGGCGCACGTCCGGCCGGCACAGCCCGAGTTGCCCGAGGGCTTCCTTTACCACGCTGACGTTGTCAGCGGAGGCATCCGCCGCGCGCAGTTCCTCGAACGGCCGCACCAGGTCCCACACCTTCATGGCGTCGGGCAGGTCCCCGTCCCGCAGCGCCGCCAGCATGGACAGCGCGAGCTGGGGCGCCACGTTGACCAGGCCGGAGGTGAAGCCGCGGGCGCCGGCGCTCCAGCAGGCCGGCGCGGTCAGCTCGGCCGCCCCGGCCAGCCAGGTGAACCGGTCGGCCCCGGCATCCCTGGCTACCGCCGCGAACTGGACCGGGTCCCGCACCCCGTACTTGACGCCGAGCACGTTCGGGCACAGCTCCCCCAGCCGGGCGATGTGCCGCCCGCCGATGCGGGCGTCCCGGATGTAGAGCACGACGCCGAGGCCGGGCAGGGCGCTGGCGATCGCCTGGTGGTAGTCCACCCAGCCGTCGGCCGACAGGTACGGGCTGACCGGCTGGTGCACCATGATCATCTCGGCCCCGGCGGCCTGCGCGTGCTCTCCGGCCGCGATCGCGGCTGGGATGTCATGGCCCACCCCGGCCAGCACGGTGGCGCGGCCGGCCGCCGCCGCCAGCGCTGACTCGGTGGCACGCCGCACCTCGGCCGTGGTCAGGGTGGAGAACTCGCCGGTATTACCGTTCGGCGTGATGACGGTCACGCCCGCGTCGATCATGCGGGTGATGATCCGTGCGTGCGCGTCCCAGTCCGGACTGCCGTCCCCCGCGAACGGGGTCACCGGCACCGCGGCCACCGTGGCAAGGGCGATCGTGAGCCGGTCTGCGGCCGGGGCGTCCAGGGTCATGGGGCTCCTTACTCACCGGCTGGCCCGCTGCCAGCGGAATCCACGCTAGGTCGCAGCCCGGAGCCGATCAATCCCGGGGGTGCCGCCATGACACATGTCATGGCCAAACCGCGCCGGAACTCATTGGAATAACCGCCAGGTCCCCGGCACCCTTATGGCCATGACCACAACCGACCCAGTCATGGGAGCCGACGCGCTGGCCGATGCGGCCACGCCGCCCGCGGTCAGCCTGCGGGGGCTGAGCAAGAACTTCGGCGCCGTCCAGGCGGTGCGTGACGTCGACCTGACCATCGACCAGGGCGAGGTCGTCGCCTTCCTGGGCCCGAACGGGGCCGGCAAGACCTCGACCATCGACATGATCCTCGGCCTGTCCGTTCCGAGCAGCGGTGAGGTGTCGGTGCTCGGCATGACACCGCAGCAGGCCATCAGGCGCGGCCTGGTCTCGGCGGTGATGCAGACCGGAGGGCTGCTGCGGGACCTCACGGTCGGCGAGACCGCCCGCTACACCGCCAGCCTGTTCGCCCGGAGCACGGACGTGACCGCGGCGCTGCGGCGGGCGGGCGTCGCCGGGATCGCCGACCGGCGGGTCGGCAAGTGCTCCGGCGGCGAGCAGCAGCGGCTGCGCTTCGCGATGGCGCTGCTGTCGGATCCCGAACTGCTCATCCTGGACGAGCCGACCACCGGCATGGACGTCGAGGGCCGTCGCGACTTCTGGGCCGCCATCCGGCACGACGCCGGCGAGGGCCGGACGGTGCTGTTCGCCACCCACTACCTGGAGGAGGCCGACGCCTACGCCGACCGGATCGTGCTGATCCGCAGGGGCGTGATCGTCGCCGACGGCACCGGCGCCCAGGTGAAGAGCCTGGCCTCGGGCCGGACCGTGCGGGCCACGCTGCCCGGCGCTACCGAGGGCGCGCTCCGCTCGGTCCCCGGCGCGGACAGCGTCGAGATACGGGGCGACAGCGTGCTGATCCACTCGGGCGACGCCGACAAGGTGGCCAGGTACCTGCTGACCGAGACCGGCGCCCACGACCTGGAGATCACCTCGCGCGGCCTGGAAGAGGCCTTCCTCGCCCTGACCGGTGACGACGACGAGAACCCTGGAGGGAACCGGTGACCACCACCGCGACCGCATCCGAGCTCCGGCGGCGGCCGGTCCCGCCGCTGGGCGGATTCCGCCTGACCGTGCTGGGCCTGGAAGTGCGCAGGCTGCTGCGGAACCGGCGCACGCTCATCTTCACCATGATCGCGCCGGCGATCTTCTTCCTGCTGTTCGGGCTGAACGCTGCCTACGCTGGCAAGCCGGCCGGGCACGGCAACGTGTCGGCCTTCATCCTGATCAACATGGCGCTGTACGGCGCGGTGCTCGCGACCACCAGCGGCGGCGCGATGATCTCCATCGAGCGCTCGCAGGGCTGGAGCAGGCAGCTGCGGCTGACCCCGCTGACCCCGGTGGCCTACATCGCCACCAAGATGATGACCTCGCTGGTGCTCGGGTTCGGCTCGGTGGCCGTCGTCTATATCGTCGGGCTGCTCAGCGGCAAGCCCTCGATGCCGGTCTACCTGTGGATCGTCACCGGCCTGTGCGTGTGGATCGGCTCGCTGCTGTTCGCCGCGTTCGGGCTGTTCCTCGGCTACCTGCTGCCGACCGAGAACGTCATGCAGTTCATGGGCTTCATCATGATGCTGCTGTCGTTCGGCGGCGGGCTGTTCATTCCGCTCAGCTCGTACCCGCACGTGCTGCAGGACCTGGCCCAGTACACGCCGCTTTATGGCCTCAACCAGCTGGTGCACGTCCCGCTGACCGGCGCCACGGTCGCCTGGCAGTGGCCGGTGAACGTCATCGCCTGGCTGGCCATCTTCGTCGCCGGCGCGGTCTGGCGGTTCCGCAAGGACACCGCCAGGGGCTGACGCCCAGCTGACGGCAGCGCGGCGGCGCCCGGGCGCAACGTGTCCGGGCGCCGCCAGCTGGGCATTCCCTACCCAGGCCAGCGCGGCCGTGAGCCAGGCCGCGAGAGCACCGGTCCGGAGGGGATGGCAATGCTGAGGGGATTCCGTAACTTCCTGATGCAGGGTGACCTGATCGTCATCGCGGTCGGCCTGGTCGTCGCGCTGGCCTTCAGCACCCTGATCAAGGCCTTCACCGACAGCATCATCACGCCGCTGGTCAACGCGGCAGCCGGGGGCGGGGCAGCAGGGAAGGGGCTCGGCTGGACCCTCAACGGGCAGCGGATCGCGCTGGGCTCGTTCATCTCGGCCATCATCTACTTCATCATCTTCATGGCCGTCATCTACTTCCTCATCGTCGTCCCGTACCGGGCGTACATGGGCAGGCGCGGGCGGGTGGTCTTCGGCGCCCCGGGACCGACCAGGATCTGCCCGGACTGCCAGTCCGACGGCCTCCCGATAGCCGCGACGAAGTGCCGGTACTGCGAGACCGCCCTGCAGCCGGTCAGTCAGGCCGGGCCGGCCGCATCCGCCTGACCCGGGGCACAGTCAGGCCTTCCGGCGGCCGACCACGATGCTGGCGATCGCGCACAGGATGCCGACCGAGAAGATGGCGGTACCGAACACGAACACCTGCGGCGGGATGCCGATCCGGGTCGCGCCGTACACCCACACGGGGAACGGCACCGCTGACCCGCTCACGAAGTTCGAGGTCACGAAGTCGTCGATGGACAGCGCGAACGCCATCAGGGCGCCGGCCAGCACGCCAGGCATGATCAGTGGCAGCGTGATCTTCCGGAACGTCACCCAGGCGTTGGCCCCCAGGTCCTGCGCCGCCTCTTCCAGCGAGCGGTCGAAGCCCGCCATCCGGGCCCGCACCGTGATGGCCACGTACGCGATGCTGAACATGACGTGCGCCAGCAGCAGCGTGAGGAAGCCGCGGGCCAGGGTAACGGTGACGAACAGGCCCAGCAGCGAGGCGCCAAGCACGATCTCGGGGGCTGCGATGTTGAGGAACAGCACCTGCTCGACCAGGGTCTTGCCGCGGAACCGGGGCGGCCGGTACCGGACCAGCGCCAGCGCCAGCAGCGTCCCAAGGACCGTCGCCAGCACGGTCGACGCGATGCCCAGCCGGATGGTCAGCCAGAAGGCCGACGTCAGCCCGGACACGTTGCTCCACTGCTGGTACCACTGGGTGGTGAAGCCGTTCCAGGCGAAGCTGACCTGCGGCAGGCCGGTGGTCACCCGGTTGAAGCTGTAGAGGATCATCACCGCGATCGGGAACACCAGGTAGGCGATGATCAGCCAGGAATAGGCCGGCAGGATGAACCGGGTCCAGCGGCGCCGGGGGCGCCGGGGCCGGCCGGCCGGCCCCGGCGCTGCTTCGGTGGCGGGAGCCGTCGCGACGGCGCTCACAGGTACTCCTCGATGGTCCTGGAACCCAGCAGGCGGGCGTACGCGAAGATCCCGAGCAGCGCGACCGCGAGCAGCACCGCGGACAGCGCGGAGCCGCCGGCGTAGTCCAGGTTGGTCAGGAACGCGTTCTGGATCACGGTCCCGATCATGGTGTTGGACGTACCGCCGAGCACCTGCTGGTTGATGTAGTCGCCGAGTGCGGGCACGAACGTGAGCAGGAACGCCGCGAACAGGCCCGGGATGGTCAGCGGCAGGATCACCCGGGCGAACGCCTGCCGCCGGGTGGCGTACAGGTCGTAGGCGGCGTCGAGCACCCGCCGGTCGATCCGCTCGATCGCCACGTAGAGCGGGAGCGCGGTGAACGGCAGGTAGTTGTAGGCCAGGCCGGCCACCACCGCGTAGCCGGTGGCGAGCACGTGGAAGTTCTGCGGCAGCAGGTGGGCGTGCTTGAGGCCGCCCAGGATGACGCCGTTGTCTGACAGGATGAACTGCCACACCACGGTCCGGATCACGAACGAGACGAAGAACGGGACCAGCAGCATGAGCAGGAAGAAGTTCTTCTTGTTCCCGCCGTAGAACGCGATCCAGTAGGCGATCGGGAACGAGATCAGCAGGTCGATGACGGTCGCCGCGCCCGCGAACCAGACGCTGGTGAGCAGCTGCGTGTGGTACAGGCTGAGCTGCTGGCCGAACTCCGCCCAGTGCCAGGTCATCACGCAGGCGCCGGTGCCGAAGTTGCAGGTCTGCAGCGACAGCGACAGCATCACCACGAGCGGGATCAGGAACAGGATCAGCAGCCACAGCCCGGCTGGCAGGCTCAGCAGGTACGGCGCGAGCACCTTGCCGAGCCGGGGCCGCCCGCGGCGGCGGGCCGCGGCCCCGCTGGGAGCGCCGCCTCCGGCTAGGCTCCCTGGGTGATCGGCAAGAACAGGTTGTTCCACGCGTTCAGCTCTTCCTGGCTCTTGTACTGGTAGTACTGGCGGGAAGCCTTGACGTACTGCTCGGTCGGGAACACCGTCGGCGCGTCCGCGGTCTTCGAGGTGGGCAGGCCGATCGACGGGGCCATCTGCTTGAGCGCGGTCTTGGCCCAGCCGGACGGGTGCAGCAGCACCTGCTTGGCCGCTGGCACCGGGCAGACGTAGTCGTTGTAGTACTCGACCACGGCCTGGGCGTCCGGCGTGTAGTAGTAGTCCATCAGCGCCATGGCGTCCTTGGGGTTCTGGGCATACATGGGGATGCACATGTTGTCGGTCCAGTTCATGGCGCCCTGCTGCGGGATGAGCAGCTTGAGGTCCTTGTACTTGCTGTTCAGGTCGGCCTGGAAGATGTCACCCGACCACGCCTGGCTGACCACGATGTCGCCGTTCTTGAGGTGGTCGATGTAGCTCTGGTCGTAGTAGGCGCGGACGATGCCGTCGCTCTTCTGCTGCTTGAGGACCTGGGCCGCCTTCGACCAGTCGGACTCGGTGGAGGTGGCCGGCTCGATGCCGAGCTTCAGCAGCCCGATGCTGCCGAGCTCCTGCGGATCGGACATCATGCCGATCTTGCCCGCGTACTTCTTGTCGAACAGGATGTCGACGCTGGTGCCCGGGTTAGGGACCACCGATGAGTTGTAGCCGATCGCGGTCCAGCCGGACTGCCAGGCCATCGTGTACTTGTTGCCACGGTCCCAGGACGGGTTCTTGACCAGCGGCCCGGCGTTCCTGTTGAAGTTGGTCATCATGCTGCGGTCAAGCGGGGTGAGCCAGCCGAAGTCGATCAGGTAGCCGAGCGGCGGGCTGCTGTTGGTCATCACGATGACGTCGTAGCCGGTGTACTGCTTGGCCTGCAGCGACGGCCGGATCTTGGCGTAGAAGGGGAGGTTGTCGGTGATCGGCTCGGTGTAGTTGACCCGGATCCCGGTCTGCTGGGTGAAGTGCTCAAGCGAAGGGTGCTTGCCCTTCAGCACGTCGATGTAATAGGGCCAGTTACCGAAGTTGACCCGGTGGTGCAACTGCTGCTTGGCCCACCAGGCGGCGGTGCCGACGCCGCCAGCCGGGGTGGCGCCGCCGGACTGCGCGGAGGTGCCCTTCACGCCGCAGGCCGCCAGGAACGCGGCCATGCCAGCGGCGCCGGCGGAGGTGAGCATGCCGCGCCGGGACATCCGGCGCTGCGTCAGGCCCCGCCACACGGACGGGTCCAGCCACGCTGATTCGCCAGCCACCTGCTTGCCGTTGTCTTCTGTCATCACTACTCCATATATGCGGACCCGGGGCCGGCGGTCGCTAGCCGACCGGGTATGAATGCTCGGGCTGCCAGGACAGCCAGACCTCGTCACCACGGGCCGCCTCGCTGACGGCCGATGCCGAGTTCTGCCGGAACACCACGATGCCGTCGCCGGCCTTGGTGGTGACCGTGAAGTTGGTGGAGGTGCCGAGGTAGACGACTTCGGTGACGGTGCCACGCAGCGCGCAGCCGCCCGGTG
>JAIRTY010000158.1 GCA_031254715.1 Nocardiopsaceae bacterium
CACCTCGTGGACCACCGGCCCCAGCTCCGCATCACCCGCCCCCGCCGCCAGCAGCCCGGCGATCCGCTCCACGTCTGCCGACGGCAGCATGTCGGCCTGCGGGAAGACAAGCCGGTACATCGGATCATCGGGGGCGGCATCCCAGTCGATGAGGTGCTCGATCACGTACTCGTTGGTCCGGAACGGCAGTACCGTCCCAACGGCCCGGACCCGTAGCCGGTCGGCCGGTGTCAGCCCGGCCCGGCGGGTCAGTTCGTCCAGGTGCTTGGCGGTATACGCCCGGAACCTACGGCCCGGCGTCGACGCCGGGCTGGTTCGTTCCCGTATTTCAGTCACGCGTGTTCCTCCCGGTTGGTCAGCCCCCGGGCTGCAGGGCGCGCGAGTTGGTCAGCCATCGGCTGGTGCGGCATCCACCGCTTACATACCAGATGCATCCAGGCGAGACAGAAGCTGTGGCGCAACCCAATTAAAAGGGACGAAGCTGGGGGAATCCCTAGGTCACGGTCTTGATCAGCCGCCATCCTTCCTTGTCCACCGCACCGCGAGGGGTTCCGGCACGGGCTGCTGAGCTGGGCACGGGCATATCACGTCTTGGCACGCGCCTGCGGCGGTCCCCCACGCTTTACTAAGGGTTACCCCAAGGGGGGCGATATGAACCGTAAGGGGGTGTCCTGCGATCGTGGCTGTTGCGAGCGGCGGCTGACGGGAGGGGACACGCCCGGCAGTGAGAAGCTTATGCCCATGCGCCAGGTCAGGCGCTGACCCGCACTGACAGACAGGCGAATCCACCGTGTCAGCCATTTCCCCGTCTCCGCCCGCCATGGCGGTCAGCATCGCCGTGGACGCGATGGGCGGTGACAACGCTCCCGAGGCAGTCGTCGCGGGCGCGGCCGCTGCCGCCGGCCCTGGCCTGCAGATCCTGCTGACCGGCAGGCCGGAGCAGCTCGGCGCGCTGCTGGCTGAGCACCGCCCCGGCGGCGTGGTCAGGGTGATCCCCGCCGAGGACTGGATCACGATGGAAGAGGGGTCGCTGGCGAGCTGGCGGCGGCCCCGTTCCAGCGTTGCCGTGGCCTGCCAGCTGGTCCGGCGGGGACAGGCGGCGGCGGTGGTCTCGGCCGGATCCACCGGCGGGATCGTGGCCACGGCCCGGCTGCGGCTGCGCGCCCTGCCCGGGGTCACCCGGCCGGGGCTGGCGGCGGTGCTGCCCACCTCCCCGAAGCCGACGATCCTGATCGACGCCGGCGCGATCGCCGACCCCAAGCCAGAGATGCTGGTCCTGTTCGCCCAGCTGGGGGCGGCCTACGCGGAGATCGCCCACGCCATCAGCGAGCCGCGGGTAGGGCTGCTCACCATCGGGGCCGAGCCGGGCAAGGGCAACAAGCTGGCACGGCGGGCCTACGAGCTGCTCCAGGCCGACCCGCCGCACGGCGGCTCCCCGATCCGGTTCGAGGGCAACGTGGAGGGCAGCGACCTGATGGCGGGCCGCGTGGACGTGGTGGTGACCGACGGGTTCGCCGGCAACATCGCCCTCAAGGCGATCGAGGGGGCGGCCGGCTTCGCCGCCGGTGAGCTGCGGGCCGCCCTGCTCGGCTCGGTCACCGCCCGGCTGGGGTCGGTGCTCCAGCGACGGGCCCTGCGGGACCTGGCGGCCCGGGTAGACCGGGAGACCTACGGCGGGGCGGCGCTGCTGGGCATGGAGGGGACCGTGGTGGTGGCCCATGGCGCGGCCACCGCGAAGGGCGTGGCCGCGGCCTGCCGGCTGGCCGCCGACCTGGCCCGCGGCCAGATCACCGACCGGATCAGAGAACGGCTCGGCCCCGGCCGGGCGGTTCACTTCCGGCGCCGCACCTAGAGTGAAAGCTGGTACGAGCTGACGGCGGGATGCCGTGCACAGCCCGGTCCGGGCCGGCGGCCTGACCGGCGCGGAAGTCGCTGAGCGGACCGCCAGCGGCGACGTCAACCTGGTGGCGCGCCGGACCAGCCGCCCGGCCGCCGACATCGTCCGCGCCAACGTGCTGACGCTCTTCAACGCCATCGTCGGCACCCTGGTCGTGGTGATCCTGCTCACCGGGCACCCGCAGGATGCGCTGTTCGGACTGGTGATCGTGGCCAACACCGGCATCGGCGTGATCCAGGAGCTGCGGGCGAAGCGGACCCTCGACCGGCTCGCCGTACTCGGCGAGGAACCCGTCCGGGTGGTCAGGGACGCCGCGGAGACCGAGATCCGCCCCCAGCAGATCGTGCTGGGGGACCGGATCCTGCTCGGCCCGGGGGACTCGGTCATGGTGGACGGCGAGGTGGCGGACAGCGCCGGGCTTGAGATCGACGAGTCGCTGCTGACCGGCGAATCCGACCCGGTGGGGAAGCACCCGGGCGACCGGGTGCTGTCAGGCAGCTTCGTGGCCAGCGGGTCCGGCGCCGTCACGGCCACCGGGGTCGGGCGGGAGGCCTACGCGGCCCGGCTGGTCGCCAAGGCCAGCACGTTCAGCCTGGCCAAATCCGAGCTGATGGCCGGCATCAACCGCTTCCTCCGGCTCATCACCTGGGTGATCGTGCCGGTCGCCGTCCTGCTGATAGTGAGCCAGCTGGTCTATCTGACCGGGTCGACCGGTGACGCGGTGGCCGGTGCCGTGGCCGGGATCGTCACCATGATCCCGGAGGGCCTGGTGCTGCTGACCAGCGTCGCCTTCGCGGTCGGGGTGATCAGGCTCGGGCAACGGCAGTGCCTGGTGCAGGAACTGCCGGCGATCGAGGTGCTGGCCCGGGTGGACGTGCTGTGCCTGGACAAGACCGGGACGCTGACCGAATCCGGCATGGAGCTCGACGAGATCGTCGAGCTGAGCCAGGGGCTGCCGGTACGCCCGGTGCTCGCGGTCCTGGCCGGCGCCGAGGAACGGCCGAACGCGACCATCCAGGCGATCGCGGCCTCCCTCGGGCCGGCCGTCAGGCAGCATGAGCCCGCGCCGGTCCCTGCGGCAGTGCCGGGTCCGGGCGCCGCCGCCCCCGCCGCGGTCGCGCCGGGCGCCGGCCCGGATGGCCGCGGCTGGCGCGTGAGCCAGGTGGTGCCCTTCTCCTCGGCGCGCAAGTGGAGCCGGGGCGGTGCTGGCCGGCGCCGGGCCGGCCAGCGGCGGCTGGCTGCTGGGGGCCCCGGTCGCGGGCCTGGACGGGCTGCGGTTCCCTTTCCTGCCCCGTCACCTCACCCTGATCTCGACCCTCACCATCGGGGTGCCCGCGTTCGTGCTGGCTCTCGCCCCTAACCTGCAGCGGGC
>JAIRTY010000542.1 GCA_031254715.1 Nocardiopsaceae bacterium
AGCGTGGCAAGGCCGGTGGCCAGCGGCTGGGTGTAGGCGAGCTGCCGGCACAGGTCGATGCCCGCGGCGGCGTGCCGGGCGGCGGCGGCCAGGTCGTCCCGCTCGTAGAGCACTTCCGCCATGCCCAGGTGCGCCAGGCCGGCGGGCGGCAGCGGGCGGTCAGCCTCGGTCGCGATCTGCAATGCCTGCTGGTAGGCGCCCAGCGCGCCCGCCTGCGCCGCGGCCGCCCGGCCCTGCGCTGCGCTGCGCTGCGCGGAACCTTGACCTGAAGCGCGCTTCAAGGATCACGCTGGTGCCATGACAGCCCCCACTGGCCTGGCCTACGTTGCCTATCACCGGCTCGCCGGGCGCCCCAGCGTCATCGTGGACGGGTCCCCGGCCGAGGGCACCACGCTCACGCTCACCCACTGGCCGGGGTACCCGGCGCCGGCCGGGCTGGCCCGCGATCTGTCGGCCCAGATGGCCTTCGCCTACCTCGACGCCGGCGCCGGTCTGCATGGCCCGGCGGCCGCCGTGTCCAACAACCATTTCGACCAGGACGGGCTCGCCGGCCTGTTCATCCTGGCCCGCCCCGAGGCCGCGCAGGAACGCCGGGCGGTGCTGCTCGACCTCGCCGCGGCCGGCGACTTCGCCACCTACACCAGCCGGGCCGCCGCCCGCATCTCCATGGTGTGTGCCGCCTACGCCGACCAGCAGCGGTCGCCGCTGCCACTGGCCAGCGACGAGGACGAACGGTGCGAGCAGCTCTACACCGAGCTGCTGGCCCGGCTGCCCGAACTGTGCGATCACACCGGCCGGTTCCGGGCGCTGTGGGGCGAGGAGGACGCGGCGCTCGCCCGCAGCGAGGAGCTGATCGCCTCCGGCCGGGTGACGATCCGCGAGTACCCGGACGCTGACCTGGCCGTCATCGACGTTCCGGCGGACGTCAGCCTGCCCGGCGGGCACCGCTTCGCCCATCTGTGGTACCCGGGCCTGCACCCGATGGCGATCGCGAACGCCACCGGCAGGTTCGCGGTGCTGACCCGGCACGGGCCCGGGTACCGGTTCCACTACCGCTACGAAACCTGGGTGCAGTACTGCTCCCGGCGGCCCCGGGCCCGGCGCGACCTGCGGCCGCTGGCCGCCGCGCTCGGCGAACTGGAGCCGGCCGGCATCACCTGGACGGCCAAGCCCAGCGGCGCGCTGGAGCCGGTCCTCGAGCCGGACGGCGGCGAGGAGAGCCGCATCCCGCCGGACAAGCTCCTTGAGCTGGTCCTCGCCCACCTGACCGGCTCGCCCGCCGACTGGGACCCGTACCAGGCCGGCTGAGACTGCGCGCATGGCATCGCTGGTGGCAGGCCCTAGAATCTAGGCGTGCAGCCGATCTCCGGTATTTCGATCCACCGGGTCAGCACGGCAACACAGGTCGCGGAGGTGCTGACGGAGCTCATCCTCAAGGGCGAGATTCCGGCCGGTGAGCACCTGCGTGAGAGCGCGCTCGCCGAGTCCACCGGAGTCAGCAGGAACACCGTCCGCGAGGCGATCCGGCTGCTTGAGCAAAGCGGCCTCGTCCGCCACCAGTTCAATGCGGGGGCGGTCATCATCGAGCCCTCCATCGAGGACCTGGCGGACCTGTACCGGGTACGACGGCTGCTCGAGTCGTGCGCCGTGTCCGCTCCCCTGTCGCGCCAGCAGCTCGCCCCGGTCCGGCGAGCTTATGCGGAGCTGGCGGCGGCCTCGCAGGAGGGCGACATGTTCAAGATCGTGGCCAGGGACGTGTCGTTCCACCAGAGCATCGTGGCGCTCGCCGGCAGCAGCCGGCTGGATGCCTTCTACTCGCACCTGATGCGAGAGATGCGGTTCTACCTGCAGGTGCTCTCCATGGAGGACAGGGAGTACCTGCGCCCGAAGGCGCTCATGCACGAGCACGACGACATCATGCGGGGCCTCGAAGACGGCGAGCCGATGGCCGCGGCGCAAGCCGTGCAGGTGCATGTGGACATCAACCTGGAGCGCCTCAGCGCCATTCTCCGGTCCCGCCAGGGCCTGCGCGCTGCCGGACAGTGACGGCCGCGACGGTGCCGGTCAGGATGCCCGCTGGTGGGCGACCGCCTCCTCAGCGCTGTCCAGGAGGGCGGCCACGATCGTCGCGATCTCTGCCTCGTCGATGACGAACGGCGGCGAGATCTGCACGGTGTTCCCGCGCAGGATCCGCAGGATCACCCCGCGTTCGAGTGCGATGTCGGCCACCGCGTCCGCATCGACGGCCGCGGCCAGCTCCACGCCGGCGAGGAAGCCCAGCTGCCGGACCTCCTGGACCAGGTCGTGTGACCGCGCCTGGCCGAGCGCCTGGTCCAGCACTCCTTCCAGGCCGGCGGCGCGCGAGACGAGATCCTCCCGGCTGAGGATGTCGAGGTTCGCCTCGGCCACCGCGCAGGCCATCGCGTGGCCGGAGTAGGTCAGCCCGTGCCGGAAGACCGGAGCCTGCTGACCTGAGAAGAACCGTTCCCAGATGCGCGGGGCGACCAGGATCCCTCCCAGCGGCGCATAGCCGGAGGTGATGCCCTTGGCCATCAGGAGCATGTCCGGCCGCAGGCCGAACCGCTCACAGGCGAACATCGCCCCGGTGCGGCCGAAGCCGGTGATGACCTCGTCGGCGATGAGCAGGATCTCGTTCTCGGCGGCCAGCCGCTGCAGGCCCTCCAGGTAGCCCGGCGGCGGGGGGATGACCCCGCCGGTACCGATGACCGGCTCGGCGAGGATGGCCGCGATGTTGCTCGCGCCCAGCCGGTCGATGGTCATCGCCACCTTGCCGATGTCCACGCTGTCGATGCGAGCCGTCTCCGGTACGAGCGAGTCACTGCCGTAGCCCTCGCGGTTGGGCTCCAGCCCGGCGATGCTGGTACCGAAGGCGTGCAGGCCGTGGTAGGCGTACTCACGGCTCAAGATCACTTTCTTCGAGGGCTTGCCCTCGAGCTGCCAGTGCCGGCGCGCGAGCTTGCAGGCGGTATCGACGGCATCGGAGCCCCCGCTGCCGAAGATCACCCGTGCGTCGGCGAACGGCGCGTAGCCGGCGACCCGGTCGGCCAGCCGCAGCGCCGCGTCGTTGGCGAAGCGGCCGAAGACGTGGTAGGTCTCCAGCCGGGATATCTGGTCGTAGGCGGCCTGCGCGAGTTCCTCCCGGCCGTGGCCCACGTTCGCGTGCCAGAGGCCCGCCGTGGCGTCGAGCAGCCGCTCCCCGGTAGAGGTGGTCACGTAGGCGCCGTCCCCGCCGACGATCTCTACCCGGCGCTGCAGCACCGAGGGCATGTGCGCCTGGGCGCTCCACAGCGCGTGAGAACCTGCCGAATTCGCCACCACATACCTCCTGAATTGTTCAATTGTGCTACAACTTCACAATACAACCAGACTCCCATAAGGTTCAGGCTCACAGAAGGCTGCGCTGGCGAAAGGACGTCCCCCGTGCTGGCTGACATCGTGCTGGCCACCAGCTAGGGCACGGCATGCCGAACGCAGTTCGCCGCCCGGCAACGCGAGCCGGGCCCGGGAGCGAGCGGCCGGTCATCTCCGTGCTGTGCGGTGCCGGTGACCGCCCCCCGCTGCTGGAGCGCCTGGCGCCGGTCGCCGACATCCGGTACGCGGAGCACGCCCGGGAGGCGCTGCCCGCCGCGGATGTCCTGCTCGCCTGGGACTTCGCAGCCCACACCGTCCGCGACGGCTGGGACCAGGCGGACCGGCTGCGCTGGGTGCACGTGGCCGCCGCCGGCGTGGACCGGGTGCTCTTTCCCGAGCTGGTGCAGTCGGACGTGGTGGTGACCAACGCTCGCGGCGTCTTCGACCGGCCCATCGCCGAATACGTGCTCATGTGCGTGCTGGCGCACGCCAAGGGCCTGTACCGCTCCCGGGACCTGCAGCGGCAGCGGCACTGGGAGCACCGGGAGACGGCGAACATCAGCGGCGCCTCGGTGCTGGTGGTCGGCACCGGCGCCATCGGCCGCGCGATCGCACGGCTGCTGCGGGCGGCGGGGATGGAGGTCAAGGGCGCCGGCCGGACAGCCAGGGAAGGCGACCCCGATTTCGGCTCCGTGCTGGCCAGCAGCGATCTTGCCGCCTACCTCCCGGACGCCGACTACCTGGTGCTGGCCGCCCCGCTGACCCCGCAGACCCGTGGCCTGATCGACGCCGGGGCACTGTCCCGGCTGAAGCCCTCGGCCTTCCTGGTGAACGTCGGCCGGGGAGCCTGCGTGGAGCAGGCCGCCCTCCGCGCGGCGCTTGCCGAGGGGCGGCTGGCTGGGGCCGCCCTTGACGTCTTCGAAAGCGAGCCCCTGCCGGCCGGGGATCCGCTGTGGGACGCTCCCGGGGTGTTTATCTCGCCGCATATGTCGGGGGACTTCGCCGGCTCGCTGGAACTGCTCGCCGGGCAGTTCATCGAGAACGTGCATCGCTGGACAAGCGGGCAGCCGCTCCGCAACGTCGTGGACAAGAGCCTCGGATTCGTCGATCAGGCGCCGGACAGGAACGAGTGAGGCTGCATGTCCCTGTTAATTCAGACCATCCTTAACGGGCTGCTCGTCGGGGGCCTGTTCGTCACCCTCAGCATCGGGTTCTCGCTGTCCTTCGGTGTCCTCGACGTGGTCGACTTCGCCGTCGGCGAATGGGTGATGCTCGGCGCCTTCGCCGGTGTCGCGAGCACGACGTGGCTGCGCATCGACCCGATCGCGTTCCTGCCGGTCGTGTTCGTGTTCTTCGCGGTGGTCGGCTGGCTGGTCGCCCCGCTCATCTACCGGGTGCGCAACAGCCGCAACGCCAGGCCCGCGCTGATGGCCCTGGCTTTCACGTTCGGCCTGGCCACCCTGGCGCGCGGCGGCATGCTGACGGCCGTGGGCTTTGACCCCCGGACGGTGAAGATCGGGGTGGTCCAGGGAACCGTGACGCTGGGCGCGGTCGAGATCCCGACGCTGCGGCTCGCCGGGTTCGCGTTCGCGGCCGTGGCGACGGGCCTGTTCATGCTCTTCCTCTACCGGACCCGCACGGGCCTGGCGGTCCGGGCCGTCGCGCAGAACAAGGAAATCGCGGGGCTCATGGGCGTCGACGTCAAGCGCACCAGCAACTTCGTGTACTCGTTGTACGCCGGGCTCACCAGCATGGCCGGGGTGCTGATCGGCGGGATCTACTCCATCACCGCGCAGGATGGCCCCACCTACACCCTGATGGCGTTCTTCGTCGTGGTGCTGGCCGGCCTGGGCTCGGTCGGCGGCGTGCTCGTCGCCGGCCTGGTACTCGGCGTGCTGGAGTCGCTGGTGACGGTGTACGTATCGGCGGACTTCACGCTGGCGATCGTGTTCGGCATCCTCTTCCTGGTGCTGGTCATCTCGCCCCGCGGCATCCTGCGGAGGGGGACGGCATGAGCCGCGCACTCGCACTGGTTACCTCGCGCGGCGGGCGCGCCGCGTCGCTGGCGCTGCTGCTGCTCGTGCTGGTCAGCTTCCCCGGCTGGGGGGGTGACTACTGGACCCGGATCCTCACCGGGGTGACGATGTGGGCGGCGCTGGCCCTGTCGTGGAACGTGATCGGCGGCTACGGCGGCTACATCAGCTTCGGTCACGTGGCCTTCTTCGGGATCGGCGCCTACACCACCGCGCTGCTGATGAAGCCGGGCACCGGCTGGAACTTCTTCGCCACCTTGCCGGTCGCCGGCATCGTCGCCGCGGCCGTGGCGGTGATCGTCGGCTGGCCCGTGCTCAAGCTCCGCGGGGCCTATTTCGCCATCGCTACCTGGGCGCTGGCGGAGGCGGTCGCGCAGATCGCCAACGGCGTCGGCTTCACCGGCGGATCGTCCGGCATGTCCCTGCCGATCAATGCCAGCACGTCCTTCTTCTACTACGCCATGCTCGTCGCCTGCGTGCTGAGCTTCGGGGTGTGCTACGTCCTGCTGGAGCGGTCGCGCTTCGGCTACCGGCTGAAGGCGGTGCGTGACCACGAGGTGGCCGCCGGGAGCTTCGGCATCAACACCACGGCGGTCAAGCTGCAGGCGTTCGCGCTGAGCGCCGTCATACCGGGCGTGCTCGGCGGGATCTTCGCGTACTGGATCACGTTCATCAACCCGGCCAGCGTGCTGGACGGGAGCCTCACCGACCAGATGGTGGTCATGGCCCTCGTCGGCGGTCTTGGCAGGATCTCCGGCGCCGCGGTGGGGGCGGCCGTGCTCTACCTGATCAACCAGCAGTTCCTCGCTTCCTTCGGTGACACCACGAGCTACATCGCCGTGGTGGGCGCGCTGGTGGCGCTGATCGTGCTGTTCCGCCCTGACGGCCTGGTGAGCCTGTTCGCGCGAGGTAATCAGACGCGGCTGGTCTGGCAGCTGCTCGGCCGGGCGATACCGCGGGCCCGGCCGTCCGCGGCCCAGCGCCCGGGGAAGACCAAGGAGCACGCGTGAGTGTCCTGGAGGTCCGTGACCTGCGCCGGTCGTTCGGCGGGATCGAGGCGGTGGCCGGGGTCTCGTTCGCCCTCGAGGAGGCAGAGATCCTCGGGGTGATCGGGCCCAACGGCAGTGGCAAGAGCACGGTCTTCAACCTGCTGACCGGCGTCGTCGCGCCATCCTCTGGTGACATCCGGCTGCGGGGCAAGAGCATCGCCGGGCGCAAGCCGTATCGCATCGCCAGGGCCGGGATCGGCAGGACCTTCCAGATCCCCGCCCTGTTCACGAACATGACGGTGCAGGGCAACCTCTACGCCGCCATCGTGGAGGGCGACTGGAAGCACGCCCCGGAGCGGGCCGCCCAGGTCCTGGAGCTGATGAACCTCACCCCGGTGCGCGATGAGCTCGCGTCATCGCTGTCGGGCGGGCAGCAGCGGCTGCTGGAGTTCGGTCGGGTGCTCATGCGCGACCCGGACGTGATCTTGCTGGACGAGGTCGCGGCCGGGGTGCACCCCACGCTCCGGGCGACCATTCTCGGGGCGGTGTCCGAGCTCCAGTCCCAAGGCAAGTCGTTCGTCGTGATCGAGCACGACATGGAACTGGTCCGCGCGATCTGCCAGCGGGTCCTGGTCATGGACGCCGGGCAGGTGGTCGCCGAGGGCAGCTTCGAGCAGATCGCCAGCGACAAGGGCGTGGTCGAGGCGTATCTGGGGG
This sequence comes from Nocardiopsaceae bacterium, assembly GCA_031254715.1. Taxonomy (GTDB): domain Bacteria; phylum Actinomycetota; class Actinomycetes; order Streptosporangiales; family Streptosporangiaceae; genus JAIRTY01. The sequence continues at coordinate 7,112 of JAIRTY010000542.1, forward strand.
TGCCGGTCGAATGAGTGTCCTCACCGCGCGCGACGTGGTTACCGGCTACAGCGGCGTCGAGATCCTGCACCGCGTCTCGGCCGAGGCCCGCTCCGGGGAAGTGACGTGCATCTTCGGCCCCAACGGATGCGGCAAGAGCACGCTGCTGAAGGCCGTCGCCGGCGCCATCCGTACCTGGCAGGGTGAGGTGGCCCTGGACGGGGAGCCACTGACCGGCCTCGCATCGCACGAGGTCCTGCGGCGGGGAGTTGCCCTGATGCCGCAGGGCGGCGGCATCTTTCCCCACCTCACGGTGCGGGAGAACCTCGAGATCGGTGCCCACACCGTGCGGTCGCGAGCCGATCGCGAGGCCCGCATCGGGGAGGTGCTGCAGGAGAACCCGCGCCTGGCCGACCGCATCCGCATCCATGCCGGGAGCCTGTCCGGGGGCGAGCAGATGATGCTCGCCATCGCCCGCGCCCTGCTGGTGCGGCCCAGTTTCGTCCTGTTTGACGAGCCATCGGCCGGTCTGTCGCCGAAGCTGGCGGGCGAGGCGATGCACCGCGCGGCGTCCCTCGCCGAGCGGGGAGTCGGCGTCGTGATGGTCGAGCAGAACATCCGCGAGGCGATGCGGGTCGCAGACCGCATCTACATACTCGCGGCCGGCGAGAACCGGTTCGAGGGCACGCCAGCAGCCATCGAGAGCGACAAGCAGCTCATGGAGCTCTATCTCGGGGCCTCCGCCTGAGCGCTCACCAACCGCTCACCAACCAAGGAAAAAAGAGATCGGAGCAGCAATATGAACGACGGCCTGAGGCGCCGGGATTTTCTCAAGTACGCGTCGATGCTCGCCGGTGGCAGCGTTGCGGGCCCGGCGGCGCTCGCGGCCTGCTCAACGGGCGGCGGTGGCGGCGGTGGCACCTTCAAGATCGGAGCGGTGCTCGAACTGTCCGGGGCTGACTCCGCCGGCGGCCAGCTCGCCAAGCGCGGCTACCAGTTCTGGGTGGACACGGTGAACGCGGCCGGCGGGATCTCCGCGGGCGGCAAGAAGTACAAGGTCCAGCTGCTCACCCAGGACTGCCAGAGCCAGCCGTCGGTCGGCGCCGATGCGGCGTCCAGGCTGATCACGCAGCAAAACGTGGACGCCATGTTCGGTTCCTACACCAGCGGCGTGCAGCTGGCGATGAACCCGATCTGCGCGAAGTACCAGGTGCCCTGCATCGCAGGCTCCGCCGAGTCGCCGGCGAACTGGAACCCGAACCCCGCGTTCACTTACGGGATCATCCCCTCGGTCGACCTGACCGCGAACGAGGCCCTGAAGATGATCGTGCAGAATGCCACCCCGCAGCCCACGTCGGCGGCGATCGTCGGCGCGAACGAGCCCTTCTCCAAGGACGCGGCGGCCGGTTTCGCGAAGGGCGCCAAGGAGGCGGGGCTGAAGATCACGCACAACTCCCTGTTCCCGCCCACGGCCGACCTGACGCCCATCGTCAGCAGCCTCGCGTCCCAGAAGCCCGACATCATCGGTGTCGGCGGGCACGACACGATCCTGATCAACTTCGTGAAGGCCTGCAAGTCGGTCAAGTTCTTCCCCAAGGCGCTGATCATGCACTACGGCGTCACGGAGCCCTCGTTCGCGACCGCGCTCAAGAAGGACGCCGAAGGCGTGCTCGGCCTGGTGGACTGGACCCCCGACATGCCCTACAAGGACAACGTGTTCGGCACCGCCGCCCAGTTCGCACAGAAGTACCAGGCCAAGTACCACACCGCGCCGGACTACACAGGTGCCGGCTGCGCGGTCTCCGGCGAGGTGCTCCAGCTGGCGCTGGCCAAGCTCGGCAAGGGCCCCGGCCTGTCGCAGGGCGACCGGGTGAAGCTGAACCAGCTCATCGCCCAGACCGACGCGACCACCTTCTACGGGCACGTCAAGTTCGACAGCTCGGGCACCCACTCCCACGACAACACGGCGCCGCCGCCGCTGCTGGTCCAGATCCAGCACGGCGGGCTGGCACCGGTCGCGTCGGCGTCCGGGAAGCAGGGCAATTTCATGTATCCGTGGCAGGGCTGAGTGCCCGGCGAGCTCCCGGGCCGGCAGGCCGGCTAGCCGGTGGCCGAGCGCGACTACCGGCGGCTGAGCCTGTGGCATGACACCTATCCCGGCTCGCTGGCGCGAAGACCGCCGCTGCCTGGTGACCAGCAGGTCGACGTCGCCGTCGTCGGCGGCGGGTACACCGGCCTGTGGACGGCGTACTACCTGAAGCAGGCCGACCCGGGGCTGCGGATCGCGATTATGGAACGGGAGACGGCGGGTTTCGGAGCTTCCGGCCGGAACGGCGGGTGGTGCTCGGCGATCTTTCCAGCGAGCCTGCGGAAGGTGGCCAGCCACTCGAGCCGTCAGGACGCGGCGCGGATGCAGCAGGCGATGAACGACACCGTCGACGAGGTCGGCAGGGTGGCCGCCGCGGAGAACATCGACTGCGGTTTCGCGAAGGGCGGTTACGTCTCGCTTGCCAGGAACCAGGCCCAGCTGCTGCGGGCACGCGCAGAGGTGGCGCAGTGGCAGGCCTGGGGATTCGGCGAGGAGCAGCTCAGGCTGCTCGGCAAAGATGAGGCAACGGCGATGTGCGGGGCGGCGAACGTGTCCGGCGGCACGTTCACCCCGCACTGCGCGGCGCTCAACCCCACGGCGCTGGTGCGGGGACTGGCCGGCGCGGTGGAACGGATGGGGGTCGCCATCTACGAAGGGTCCCCGGTGACGCAGCTGCGCCCGCGGCTGGTCCGCACGCCGCACGGCCGGGTGAGCGCCGACGTCGTGGTCAGGGCGACCGAGGGCTACACGGCGCAGCTGCCGGGGCTGCGCCGGGCGATGGTACCGATGTACTCGCTGATGGTGGCCACCGAGCCGCTTCCCGAGACGTTCTGGCGGGAGGCCGGCCTGGCACGGCGGCCGACGTTCAGCGACAAGCGCCACCTGCGGATCTACGGGCAGCGGACCGCGGACGGCAGGATCGCCTTCGGCGGCCGGGGCGCGCCGTACCACTTCGGCTCCCGGGTCAAGCCGCGGTTCGACCGGGACCGGCGGGTGCACGACATGCTCGAGCGGATACTCGTGGACCTGTTCCCCGCGCTGAAAGGCGTCGCCGTCACCCACCGGTGGGGAGGCAACCTGGGCATCCCCCGTGACTGGTACCCGCACGTCGCCTACCACCCCGGCACCGGCATGGCCGTTTCCGGCGGCTATGTCGGTGACGGCGTCGCCACGGCGAACCTGGGCGGGCGTACGCTTGCTGAAATGATCACCGGGCGGCGCACCGAGCTGGTGAAGCTGCCCTGGGCGCAGTCAGCCTCCCCGGGCTGGGAGCCCGAGCCGCTGCGCTGGCTCGGAGTCAATGCCGGCACCGCCATCTTCGCGCTCGGGGACAGGAACGAGGCGCGCAGCGGCCGGCCGTCGCGGCTGCCGGCCGCGTTCTGGCGGCTCCTGGGACATTGAGGCGGCCAGGCGGCAGTGATCGGTGACCGGTGGGGCGTGACCGACAGCGAGATCGTGCGCTCCTACCCCTGCGACGAGTTCGTCAGCTCACCCACGGTGCAGGCGTGGCGGGGCGTCCGGGTCGAGGCGCCGGCGGCGGCGGTGTGGCCATGGGTCGCCCAGGTGAGGCTCGCGCCGTACTCCTACGACTGGATCGACAACCTCGGCCGCCGCTCGCCCAGGGAACTGGCGGCCCTGCCGGAGCCCCGGGCCGGGGACAGGTTCACCACCGCTGGCGGGCGTCAGCGGGGCCGGATCCTCTCCGTCGACCCCGGGAAGCAGCTGACGGCCACCATCATGGGCGCGTACCTGTCCTATGTCCTCGTGTCCCAGCCGGACGGCGGGACGCGGCTGCTGTTCAAGGCCGTCATACGGACCCGCCGCTGGGCCGCTCCCTGGCTGTCCGTCGGCGACCTGATCATGGCCCGGCGGCAGCTGCTGAACCTGAAGCACCTCGCCGAGCGTCACCAGGGCCAGGGCACGGCCCCGGTTTAGGCGGCCACGTCCGTCTTGCGGGGGCGTCCCCGGGGCCGCTTGCGGGGCACGATCGCGCCGCGCAGGAGCAGCTCGCCGCCCCAGACCCCGCAGGGCTCGCGCCGCGCCAGCGCTCCGGCGAGGCAGGCCCCCCGGGCCTGGCAGTCCCGGCACAGGGCCTTGGCTGCCGCCACGTCATCCGGCGACTCGGCGAAGAACAGTTCCGGGTGGTCCGTGCACGGTCCAGTGATCATTGGCAGCCGTCTGACCTCCCTCCCGCGTCGTTGTCGTCCAGGCGCCGCACCGAGATGAGGGGTAGCCCGAGGTCACGGATCTTGGCTAGCAGCCCGTGCAGCGCAGGCTGATCGGGGAGGAGCCCGGAGATGACCGTCTGCGTGCCGTCACTGCTGACCTGCAGGCCGCCGAACCAGTCCGCCCACCGGTCGTCGAGGACTCCGTCGACGCGGATCTGGTACCGGGCAGGACGTCCTGGGCCGCTCGCGGTCATAGCCACCTCTCTGGTCAGCGGGTTTTCGCCGGTACTGGCACGCTACGGAGGGCCACCGGTCCAGAGCGTCACCCGAAGGTGCCAACGAGGGGGAATCTTCCGGCCTGCCACCGGCACGACCGTGCGGTGGCTCGCCTGATCCTGCCCGCCAGCTCGGGGGCCGCGGCCGGAGGCGATGTCACAGCCGGCCGGGGGTGTCTCGTCCCAGGTGATAGCGACAGGTTCGGAATCGGGGAAGGTGAGGTCATGCGAGTGTTCGTGGCAGGCGGGACCGGGGTCCTTGGGCGGCGGCTGGTGCCACAACTGGTGGCCAGGGGCCACCAGGTGATCGCGAGCACGACCAGCCCGGCCAAGCTGGGCGTGCTGGGGCAGCTGGGGGCCGAGGGCGTCGTGATGGACGGGCTGGACGCGGCATCGGTCGGGGAGGCGGTGGCCAAGGCCAGGCCGGAGGTGATCGTGCACCAGATGACCGGGATTTCACTGGCGCACGCCGGTAAGCCCGATCTCAAGCATTTCGACACGTGGGCCGTGCCCACCATCCGG
>JAIRTY010000184.1 GCA_031254715.1 Nocardiopsaceae bacterium
GGGATGCCGGCGGCGCCGCCCGGCGCCGCGTGGGAGGCGGCTCCTCGTCCAGCACCTGGAACACGCGCTGGGCCGCGGCGGTCGCGGCCTTGAGCTGGCCGAAGTTGGTGGTGAAGCCCGAAATCGGCGCGTAGAGGGTGCCGATGTACGTGATGACGACCAGGACCTCGCCCACCGAGATCACGCCGGACAGCGCCCGTCTGGCGGCCACGTACGTGATCACGGCCAGGCCCACGGCGAGCACCAGGTCGACCACGAGCCCGAACAGGGTCTGGGCGGTGACGAGGCGGAGCATGGCCCGGCGGCTGGCCAGCACCCGCTCCCGGAAGAGCGAGGTCTCGTGCCGCTCTCGGGCGAAGGCCTGGACGGTTCGGATGCCGCCGAGCGTCCGCTCAGCGTGGGCGTAGACGTCGCTCTCCCGCTCCTGCAGGAGCTTGGAGGCCTGGTTGATGCGGAGCGTGAAGCGGCTGCTGGCCACGGCTGCGGCGGGGACGCTGACCATGGCCAGGACGGCGAACACCGGATCCAGGCCGAACAGCACGGCCAGCGTGCCTCCGATCGAAAGCGTCGAGGCGACCAGGGGGAGCACGCCGTCGAGGAGGACGCTCTGCACGGCATAGGTGTCGTTGGCCACCCGGAACAGGCTGTCCCCGGTCCCCTTGTCGTCGTGGTACCGGAGCGAGAGCCGGGTGAGGTGCTCGAAGGTCTGCTCCCGAAGCCCGGCGATGAGCCGTTGGGCGAGGCCGAACAGGACCGCGGTCTGGGCCAGGCCGAGACCGCCGGCGAGCAGGAACAGGACGAGCGTGGCCAGGACCGCGACCAGCAGGCTGGCTTCGTGGCCCAGTCCGAAGAAGGGATGGGTGCCGAGGGCGCTGTCCACGAGGACCTTCATCGGCCAGGGCTTGGCCAGGCCGACCACGGTGTCGAGGACGGTGATGCCCACACCCAGCAGCACCATCGGCCAGTGCGGAAGCAGGAGCCCGGCCAGACGCCGCTCGACCGCCAGGGTGGACCGCCACTTCTGAGGAGCCGGTTCCGCCTGACCACGAGAGAGCGCCGGCGGGGGCGGGTTGTGCAGCTCCCAGGCGCGGCGGCTCGTCGTGGCGGCCCGGCTGATGGAGATGCCGGGCTCCAGCGGGGGGAGTTTCAACTCGCCAGCCGGGGAGCCAGGCTGGCCCAGGTGCGGGCCAGCCCTTCGGCCAGCGTGACCTGGGGCTCCCAGCCCAGGAGGTCTCGCGCCCGGCGGTGGTCGCTGACGTAGTCGCCGGTCTCGACCGCCTCCTCCAGCTCCGGCCAGGGAGCGTCGTGGAGGCCGCCTCTGCCCACCGTCTCGAGCACCGCCTCCGCCATCCCCCGTACCGTCGTCCGCTCCGGACCGCCGGCGTTGAACGCCTGCCCCACCGCCGCCGGGACCGTGGCGGCCAGCTCTATCAGGCAGCACAGGTCTTCCACGTAGACGTAGTCGCGGAGCTGGCCGCCGCCGCCGTAGAGCTGGATGGGTCGACCCTGGGCGGCCCGGCTGATGAAGGTGCCGACCAGGCCGAACGCGCCGTCCGGCCGCTCCTGTTGGGGGCCATAGGGGTTGGAGATGCGGAGCACCGTGGTCGGGAGGCCGTACACGCGCCAGTAGAGCCGGTGGTACTGCTCGCCCAGCGCCTTGTGCGTGCCGTAGATGCAGAGCGGCCGCTGAGGGTGGTCCTCACCCACGGGCAGCCACTCGCAGCGGCCGTACTGGAGGCGTGAACCGGGGAAGACCACGCGGGCCGCGGGGTTGCGCCGGCGGAGAACGTCCAGCAGCACCAGCTGACCGCGCCCGTTGGCGTCCAGGTCGGCCGAGGGCTCGACCATGCTGGCCGCCGCACCCGAGCGGCCGGCGAACGGGAAGACCGCATCGGCGCCGTCCACCACGGCCGCCAGCAGGTCCTCGTCGGCGGCATCCCCCTCGACCAGCCGGAGGCGGTCGGGCAGCCCGGAGAGGCGCCGGCGGACGTGGGTCGCACCCGCATGCCGGACCACGGCGGTCACGGTCCACCCGGACCCGGTCAGCCGGCGGCAGAGGTGGCTGCCGATGAAACCACCCGCCCCCAGGACCACCGCGCGCCGGGTCATGCTCGGCCGCCCTGGACGACCGCACCCAGCACCTGATGAAGTCGGAGTACGCCCCAGGCGAGATCCGCCAGGGCAAGCGCCGCCAGGGCGGCCGCGGCCGGCGGGGCGAGGGGGGCCGTGGCGGCCACGGCCAGCGCGGCCGCCGCCACGCGCCGGAGGCGCATGCGCCGGCGCAGGCGGATCTGGATGCAGCCTGGTGGGTGGCCGCTCGTGACCAGCTCGCCTGCGACGAGGAGCGAGGGGAGGAGCCACGCGTCGTGGTCCTCCCAACCGGTCGGGACCCGCACCCGGAGCCCCCTCTGACGCAGCCCGGTCACCAGGTCGGCCGCCAGCTGAGGCCGGGGACGGTCCTCGGGGACCACGAGAACGCCACCGCCGAGGTGGTTGACCGGCCCTGGGAGGCGGATCGCCGGCGGGGCCGGGCGCCGGGCCAGCGCGCTCTGCTGGAGCCGTCCCCAGGTCCTGGCCAGCGGTTGAGCGAGGTGGAGGGCGGCCACGGTCAGGCGGAGGCGCAGCGCCCCGCCGGGCCAGCCCCGCGGAGGCCGCGCCCGCCAGACGTCGAGTCCGAAGAGCAGGGCCAGCAGCCCGAGCCCGGCCGCGGGCAGGGTCGACGCAGGCTCGTAGAGCAGGGTGAGAGGCGCGCCGGCCAGGACCAGGATCGCCAGCGGGACTCCCACCTGGTGCGCGAGATCGAGGCTGTGCCCGCCCCCGCCGTAGACGGACTGGTATCCGGCGGCCCCGTACAGACCCCGATAGACGCGGCCCCGGGCCACCGGGACGAGGGAGTCGTAGAGCCGGCCCCGCCAGCGGGCGCTGCCCGTCGCCGTGAACCGCCCCGGGTGGCGCCGCTCCACCAGAGCCTCGGCCCGCCCGTACCCGCGCTGCTGGCGCAGGTAGCCGCGGAGGCTGCCGCGCCGCCGGTGCCAGACCAGGGCGCCGGGATGGAAGCCGATCTCGTAGCCCCGGTCCAGGACCTTCCAGCAAACATCGACGTCGTCGCCGGCCGCGGTGTAGGCGGGATCGAAGCCGCCGACCTCCTCGAGGACGTGGCGGACGAAGGCCATGTTGCAGCCCGGCACGTGCTCGGCCCGGTCGTCGCTCAGCAGCACGTGGAGCGGTCCGCCCGGGGCGCGGGCCACGGCCTGAGCGGTAGGACCCTCGTCGGCCGGGGGGACGTTGGGGCCGCCCACGGCGCCGACGGCGGGGGCGTCCAGGCCCAGGACCAGGAAGTACGGCCACTCCGGACCGGGATAGGCGTCGGCGTCGAGGTACGCGACGACCTCCCCCCGGCTCGCCTCCAGGCCCCGGTTGCGAGCGGCCGCGAGCCCACCGTGCGGGACCGAGAGGAGCCTGGCCCGCGGGTGCCGGCGGACGATCTCGGCGGTGCTGTCGGTCGACCCGTCGTCCACGACCAGGACCTCCAGGTCGGGATAGTCGAGGGCGCAGGTGTGGCGCAGGCACTCGTCGAGGGTGGCCGCCTGGTTGTGGGCGCAGACGACGACCGAGAGCGACGGCCAGCGGTTCCGGAGCTCGGCCAGGGAGGCCGCGTTGTGGCGGCGGGCCACGGTCAGCCCCGACCGGGGGCGCCGGTCGGCCCGGGTCAGGCCGAAGTGCCAGCCCGTCACCGCGGCGTCGCCCACCCACCACTCGTCGGTCCAGGAGAAGACGCAGGCGCCCGCCACCCCCCGCTCCTGGACGGTGGTCAGCTGCCAGTCCAGGGTGTGCGCCTGCCGGGCCTCGCCTGCGCCGTCCGCCTCGCCCGAGCCGTCCGTGCCGTCCGTGCCGTCCGTGCCGGCGTGCAGGCCCATCTCGCCGATGACCAGCGGACGGTCCCCGGCCAGGTGCTGGAGCCGTGTCAGGTACCGGCGGAACTCGGCGGGCCGTTCGAGGAAGACGTTGAAGGTCAAGAAGTCGACGGTGGGCAGCGGCAGGTACTCGGTGCTGGGGTAGTTGGCATAGGTGACCAGGGCCTCCCCGTCCTCCCC
>JAIRTY010000230.1 GCA_031254715.1 Nocardiopsaceae bacterium
GTGCTCTTCCGATCTCATGACGCTGGTTCTCGACGCGGGCGGGATCAGCGCCCTGGCCGGCCAGCGCGCGCGGCTGATGGAGCTGCGCCGGCGCGGGCTGTGGCCCGCCCAGGTCCCCGCGGTGGTCCTGGCCGAGGCCCTGACGGGGGATCACCGCCGCGATTACCACGCCAACCGGCTGCTACGGGCCTGCCAGCTTCGGGACGTCACGGAACCGCTGGCACGCGAGGCCGCCCGGCTGCGCACCGCGACCGGCCGGGCAGCGCGGATCTCGGCAGCCGATGCGATCGTCGCCGCATTCGCCAGCTCCTGCCCCGATCCGGTCGTGCTGACCAGCGACCCGAGCGATCTCACGGCCCTGTCCGAGCACGCCGCCCGCCCGCTCGCGATCGCGCGCGGCTGAACCGCGGCGGGCGGGAAGCTCAGCGGGGAACGGTCAGCGCGTGGACACTGACGCTGCCAACGCCGCCTACAGTCCACCCGGGAGTGGCACCACCCGCGGCATGGATTGCCGCTCGCACCCAGCTCACCGCCCCCGCCAGGGCGTCCATCTCATCGCTCGCATCAGCGGTGATCTCGAAAACCGCCGTGCTGTCGCCGGCGTCTGAGCTGACGGCGTAGTCGAGAAGTTCCGGAGTCCGCTCGTCTACCAGGTCGAGCTGGTCGGTCACCTGGTCGATTGCCAGGCCGAGACCGGCAGCCGGGTCAGCGAGCGTGACACGGATCGGTATGATCGCCTCGTACATCATCGCCCGCTCCCCTCTCGCCAGCACGGCTGGCGTAGTAACCACTTGCGGAGATTCATCTCGTAGCGCGGGTTTGACGGAGTGAGGTGAACTCGCCGCTGATGCTGCCCACATGGGCACAACAGCCGGAAGTAGTTGGGCTTGTCAATCCGCCAGCCTCGGTCCTCAGCCTCTTTGAGAACAGCTTCCAGTTCTTTGACCTGATGCCTGGGCTTGTTCACCAGCGACTGCCTCCCGAGTCTAAGCGTTTGCCTGGGATACGGGTGTATCAGGAGGGTCGGACAGCAATGATCGAGCGCCGGGAAGGCCGGCCCGCCCCGCCGGCCCGAAACTGCCAGACGGTGAAGCGGTTCATCCTGACCGGCGCGCCGGGCTCCGGCAAGACCTCGCTCCTGGGGGTGCTGGCGCAGCAGGGTTATCCGGTCGTGGCCGAAGCGGCCACCGACGTGATCGCGTCCGAGCAGGCGGCCGGCATTGCCGAGCCCTGGCGTGACCCGCGGTTCATCAGCAAGATCGCGCAGTTGCAGGCTCACCGGCAGCAGCAGGCGGTGGCACCCGGGGCGCTGGCGCAGATCTTCGACCGTTCGCCGGTCTGTACCCTTGCGCTCGCGCGCTACCTGGGCCACCCGGTGCCCGCCCGGCTGTCAGCTGAGATCGAACGGATCGCCGGGCACCAGGTGTACGACCGCCGGGTGTTCTTCATCCGGCCGCTCGGCTTCCTCGAGCCGACCGCCGCCCGGCGGATCAGCTACCAGGACTCGCTCGTCTTCGAGCGCGTGCACGAGCGCGAATACGCCCGCCTCGGATTCGAGCTGGTGGACGTGCCGGCAGGGGATGTCGCCGGCCGCGCCGCGACGGTCAGCGCGTGCCTCAGGGCGTGGGCGGGCCCGCCTCAGAACGCGGGGGGCTCGGAGTAGGTGCCCCACTCGTCGCGGAGGGCGCCGCAGATCTCGCCGAGGGTGGCTTCCGCGCGAGCGGCGTCCAGCATGGGCGGGATCATGTTCGTGTCCGAGCGGGCGGCCGCCACCAGGGCGGCCAGCGCCGCGTTCACGGCCGGCTCGTCGCGGCCGGCCCGCCGGCGGGCCAGCGCGGCCACCTGCTCGCGTTCCACCTCGTGGCTGATCCGCATGATCTCCACCGGGCTGGTGACGGTGCCGGTGTGGCAGTTGACGCCGACGATCTTCTTCTCGCCCTTCTCCAGCTGCTGCTGGTAGGCGAACGCGGCCTCGGCGATCTCGCTCATGAACCAGCCCATCTCGATCCCGCGCAGGATCCCGCCGGTCATCGTGCCGTCCGGGCTCAGCTGCCGGATCCGGGTGAAGATCTGCTCCGCCTCGGCCTCCAGCCGGTCGGTCAGGGCCTCCAGGTACCAGGAGCCGCCCAGCGGGTCGGCCACGTTGCCGGCCTCGGTCTCTTCCATGATCACCTGCTGGGTGCGCAGGGCGATCTCCGCCGCCTGGTCGCTGGGCAGCGCGAGCACCTCGTCCAGGGCGTTGGTGTGCAGCGAGTTCGTGCCGCCCAGCACCGCGGCCAGCGCCTCGATCGCGGTGCGCACCACGTTGTTGGAGGGCTGCTGCGCGGTCAGTGACACGCCAGCGGTCTGGGTGTGGAACCGCAGCCGCTGCGCGCGCTCCGATTTCGCGCCGTAGACGTCCCGCAGCCACCGGGCCCAGATCCGCCGGGCGGCCCGGAACTTGGCGATCTCCTCGAAGAAGTCGATGTGGGCGTCGAAGAAGAAAGACAGGCCCGGCGCGAACACCTCGATGTCCAGCCCCCGCGACAGGCCGAGTTCCACGTACCCGAACCCGTCCGCCAGCGTGAACGCCAGTTCCTGGGCGGCGGTGGAGCCCGCCTCCCTGATGTGGTATCCGGACACCGACAGCGGCTTGTAGGCGGGGATCTCCGCCGCGCAGTACTCCATCAGGTCGCCGATCAGCCGCAGGTGCGGCTGCGGCGCGAACAGCCATTCCTTCTGGGCGATGTACTCCTTGAAGATGTCGGTCTGCAGCGTGCCGTCCAGCCTGCCGATGTCGGCGCCCTGCCGCTCGGCCGCCACCAGGTACTGGCAGAACACCGGCACCGCCGGGCCGCTGATCGTCATCGACGTGGTGACCTCGGCCAGCGGGATCCCGGCGAACAGCACGTCCATGTCGGCCGCCGAGTCCACCGCCACCCCGCAGTGGCCAACCTCGCCGCGCGAGCGCGGGTCATCGGAGTCGCGCCCCATCAGCGTGGGCATGTCGAACGCCACCGACAGCCCGGTGCCCCCGGCGTCCAGCAGCATCCGGTACCGCTGGTTCGTCTGCGCCGCGTTGCCGAACCCGGAGAACTGCCGGATCGTCCAGGCCTTGCCGCGGTAGCCGGCCGGGTAGAGGCCGCGCGTGAACGGGAACTCGCCCGGCCACCCGATCCGCTCGAACCCCGGCACCACCGCGCCGTCGGCCGGCCCGTACACCGGGTCCACCTCGACCCCCGACAGGGTGGTGAAATCGGAGTCCCGGATGCGGGCCTCCCGGTAGCGGCGCTCCCAGCGGAGCCTGCCGTCCTCGGGGCTGTCGGGCGATACGGGCGCGTCCATGGCCATGCCTCCCCGTGCTACTGACGAAGATAGTAGGAAGTCCTACTATCTTCCCGGTCCAGTGTAAGCGGGTGGCCGCATACTCCGGGCAACCTGCACCGGGCCAGTGCCGTCTCAAAGTGAGGCCAGGGTGAATGGTGCCCTGCCCACGAGGTGACAGCGGGCCAGCCAGCCTCGCTGCGCTGCCGGAGGTGTGATAAACCAGTGCCAGCCCGAGCCGCCGACATGACCGCGGCCGCCGCCGCAGGGCACGTGGTGACCCTGCTGCCGCTGGCACCCCAGCCGGGGGCCGCGAGCCGAGGGGACCCCGTGGGCACGTTCCGCAGCAGCGACCGGGCAGCTGTCGAGGAGCTGTTCAGCGCGTGCTACCCGCGGCTGGCGGGCTGGGTGCGGCGGCTGGTCGATGACGACGACACCGCCCATGAGATCGCGTCGGAGGCGTTCACCCGGCTGCTGTCGCGCTGGGCCGGGCTGGACAACCCGCAGAGCTACCTGTACATGATCGCGACGAACCTGGTCCGTGACCACTGGCGGAAGTCCGGCCGCGAGCGCCGGGCGATGCGCACCGCGGGCGCATCGGACGACAACACCGCCTACCACCCGGTGCAGGAGGTGGACGTGCGCGAGCTCATCCAGTCCCTGCCCGACCGGCTGCGCAACCCGTTCCTGCTGCACTACTACGGCGGCTACCCGATCCGTGACGTGGCCGCTCTGCTGGGGCGGCCGGAGGGCACGATCAAGGCGGACCTGTACCACGCCCGCGCCCGGCTGCGGGCCGCTCTTGGGGAAGCGGGAGCCGATGCCTGAGCCCCGCGACCCGATCGACGACTGGCTGGACGAGTACGTGCCGCCGCTGTCGCCGCCGCCCGGCACGCTGGGCCGGATCCGCAGGCGCGCCCGGCGGCGCAAGCTCGGGCGGGCCGCGGCGGCCGCCGCGGGCGCGGCGGCGGTCATCGCCGCGGCCGCCACCATCCCGGAGTACGCGATCTCGCAGTTCCGCTCCAGCCCCAGCGCCGCGCGCAGCCAGGCAGCGGCCGGGCCGGCCTCTCCCGGTCCCTCGGCCAGCGGCAGCCCCGGCCGGACCTCGGCCTCCACCGGCTCCCCCGCCCCGGTGCCCACCCAGCCGCCGGTGCCGCCGAACTTCGCGCCCGCCTCGGTCACGTTCGTGGGCGCCGACACCGGCTGGACGCTCGGCCAGGCGGGCACGCCCGGCCACTGCGGCCCGCCCAGTCCGATCATCTGCACCTCCATCGCGCGGACCGACGACGGCGGCCAGACCTGGCACGGCGTGCCCGCGCCGGTGGCGGGCCCGCCGGACGGGTCGCAGGGCGTGAGCCAGATCCGGTTCGGGGACCTGAAGAACGGCTGGGTGTTCGGGCCGCAGCTGTGGGCCACCCATGACGGCGGCCAGACCTGGACCCGCATCGGGACCCGGGGCGAGCGGGTCATCACGCTGGCCGTCCGGGACGAGACCGCCTACGCGGTGTGGGCCCGCTGCAGCGGGAGCGGCGCCGGCTTCAGCGCCCGCTGCACGAACTTCACGCTCAGGTCCGCCGCCGCTGACAGCAACGTCTGGCAGCGGGTGCCGGTGCCCGGGCAGGGACTGGGCACCGGCAGTGCTGGCAGCTCCGTCCCGCTCGTCCTCGGCGGCAGCGGCGGCTACCTGCTCACGCCCGGCGGCCAGCTCCTCACCGGCCCGGTCGGTGCGGCCGGCGCGTGGCGGGCGGCCGGCGGCGCCCTGGCAGCGGCGGCGCCCTGCGCCCCCGGCGGCACCGGCCAGCAGGCCGGGCTGCTGCTGACCGACACCGGGCTCAGTACCGGCCCCGCCGCCACCGGCCTGGCCGTCATCTGCACCATGCCGGGGCTGACGAGCGGCGGCGCCGAGCCGGTCTTCTTCTCGCCGGACGGCGGGAAAACCTGGCGGCCCACCGGCAGCACGAGCGGGCACGGAACCCCGGCCTCGCTGTCCGGCTCGCCGTCCGGCACGCTGGTGCTGGCGACCAGCCGGGGCATCCGGCTGTCCGCCGACCGCGGCAAGAACTGGCAGGCCGCGGCCGTGACCGGGCTGCCGCCCGGCGGCTTCAGCTACGTCGGGATGACCACCGCCGAGCAGGGGATCGCGATTCCCGCCGACACCGGCGAGCAGGCGATCTGGTTCACCCATGACGGCGGCCGCAGCTGGGCGCCGGTTGCGGTCAGATCCTGACCCTGGCCCTCCCCCGGCCGTCAGTCCCGGCTCGCCGGCCTTCCCGGGCGGTCAGGTCCCGGCTCGCCGGCCTTCCCCGGCCGTCAGGTGCTGACCCGCCGGCCTTCTCCCGGCGGCCCGGCGCCGGCCCCGGGCGGGAAGTCGCCCGCCGCGACCCGCAGCCCGCGCAGCAGCGTGAACAGCTGCCCGAGTTCCCCGGAGCCGTAGCCGCCCATCCCGAACCTGGTGGCCATCAGGTCAGCGGTGGCGCCGCCGACCGCGGCCCGCCCCTGCTCGGTGATCTCGGCCAGCTTGCCCCGCCCGTCGGCCGGGTTGGGCTGGCGGGTCACCAGACCCTGCTGCTCGAGCCGGTCGATGATGTTGGTGACGCTGGTGGGATGGACCATCAGCCGCTGGCCGATCACCCCCAGCGGCAGCGCGCCGGCGCGGCTGAAGGTCAGCAGCACCAGGGCCTCGTACCGGGCGAAGGTGAGGCCATGCGGCCGGAGCACCCCGTCCAGCTCGGCCAGCAGGATCTGCTGCGCGCGCATGATCGAGGTGACTGCCGCCATCGCATCCGAGGGGCCGAACCGGCGCTGCCAGATCTGCGCGGCGCGCGCGATCGGGTCGAACGGTAGGTCCAGGGGCTTGGCCACGCCCACACCGTACCGGCCCCGCCGCCGGCCTCCGGCCTGCCCCGGATCGCGGCGCGCGTGTGACTCGTCGTTAAGCTTCTAGCTACGATCCGCTATATTTCCTGGTGGGAATGCTGCTGCTGTTCGGGGGGAGAGCATGCGGCCCGGTTCTGTGCTGGCTGGTATGCCGCCGGTCCTGGCGGCCGGCGTGGGAGTGAGGCATGGCTGGGGCTGGGTGCTCCGCGCTGCCAGCTTCCGGGTGGAGGGCGCCGTCTCCGGACCGGTGATCGGCATCGAGAGCTCCCGCCGGGCCGCGGGCTCGGCGGTGGTGGACCTGCTGGCCGGGCTCGCCCGTCCCGCCTACGGTGAGCTGCGGGTGCTGGGCGAGGACCTCACCACCGCCCGCGGCCGGGAGGCGGTCAGGCC
Source organism: Nocardiopsaceae bacterium (assembly GCA_031254715.1). Lineage (GTDB taxonomy): Bacteria > Actinomycetota > Actinomycetes > Streptosporangiales > Streptosporangiaceae > JAIRTY01. The sequence goes on from JAIRTY010000230.1 coordinate 6,571, forward strand.
CCGGGTCGGGGTGGCCCGCCGGTCGCTCCGGCCACAGCCCGCCTGCAAGATCAGGAAGGCGGTCGAGCACGCCGCCCGCCGGTCCGGGGTGTCCTGGTCGGACCGGGACGCGCTGACCGCCGCCATCCTCGACCGGCTCGGCCTGGTGCCGTGGGGCCGGGTCCCGGTGCGGGCCGCGCCGCCGGCCGTGGCCCGCCGGGTCAGGCTCGCCGCGGCCGCAGTCCACGAGCCTGACCTGCTGCTGCTGGACGGGCTGCTGGACGGGCTCAGCCGCCGGGACGTGGTCAGCGTGGCCGAGTCGATCCGCGACCTCGCCACCGACACCGCGATCGTGGCGACCGGGTCCGACGCAGCCGCGCTGCGCATCGCCTGCGGCGAGGTCCTGGTCCTGGCGGACGGCATCATCGTGCCGAACTGACGGCGCTGCGGGCGGCTCCCGTTCCGGGCGATCGTGCGGCTGGTGCGGACCGGCACGGCGTGCCCTAGGCTGCGCCAATGGACTGGAGCCTGCTGGCGTGCGGAACCTCCGGTAAGCATGTGACGTACGCGCCGGATGAGCCCGCGCTCCGGGCGCGGCTGCGCACCACCACGCCGGCCGGGGAGGCCTGGCGGTGCCTGCGCTGCGGGACGTACGTGGCGGGCAGTCCGGCGGCGAGCGGGCCGGCGGCCGCCGCGCCGCGGGTGCGGCGAGGGCGGGAGCTGCGCAGCGCGCTGATCCTGCGGCTGTTCGCCGTGGAGCGGTTCCTGCGCGCGATCGCGTTCGGGGCGATCGCCTACGCGCTGTGGCGGTTCCGGTATTCCCAGACCACTGTCGAACGGTCTTTCGACCGCGAGCTGCCGGTGGTACGGGAACTGCTGCGGCAGCTCGGCATCAATACCAGCCACTCCCGGGTGCTCGGTCTCATCCAGCACGCGTTCCAGCTCACCCCTGCCACGGTGACCTGGCTGGCAGTCGGGGCGGCAGGGTACGCGGTGATCGAGCTCGTGGAGGGCACCGGGCTGTGGCTGCTCAAGCGCTGGGGCGAGTACTTCGCCATGGTGGCCACCTCGGTGGGGATCCCGTACGAGATCTACGACCTGATCGGGAAGGTCACCTGGCTGCGGGTGGTGGCGTTCGTCATCAACGTGGCGCTGGTCGTCTACCTGGTGCTGTCCAAGCGGCTGTTCGGGGCCCGGGGCGGCAAGCGCGCCTACGAGGCACGGCTGCGCAGCGAGTCGATCCTGCAGGCCGAGGCGACGGCGGTGGCCGCCGAGAGCCGGCTACCCGGCCGCCGCTGACACCAGCTCGTCGGCGGCCGCGTACGGGTCGGTGTCCCCGGACACGACCCTGCCAGCCAGGGTGTCGAGCAGCGAGCCCCCGGGCAGCCCGCTCATCCGCTGCCGCAGCGCGGCCAGGGCGAGCGCGGCGATCTCCTCCCGGGCCCTGGCCAGCCGCCTGCGGCCGCCCTCGCCCGACGAGTCGAGCCAGGCCCAGTGCTCGTCGATGCGCCCGGCCAGCTCCTCGATGCCCGCCCCCGCCATGGCCTGGGTGCTGACGATCGGCGGTTTCCAGTCCCCGGGGCCGCGGGGCGCCATGGCGATCATGGTGCGCAGGTCGCGGATGGCCTCCTGGGCACCGGGCTTGTCCGCCTTGTTGACCACGAACACGTCCCCGGTCTCCAGGATCCCGGCCTTGGCGGCCTGCACCGCGTCGCCCATCCCCGGCGCGACCACCACCAGCGTGGAATCGGCCAGCGACGCGACCGCCACCTCGGCCTGGCCGACCCCCACTGTCTCCACCATGATCACGTCAAACCCGGCGGCGTCGAGCACCCGGACGGCCTGCGGGGTAGCCGCGGCGAGCCCACCCAGGTGGCCGCGGGTGGCCATGGACCGGATGAACACGCCTTCGTCGGTGGCGTGGTCCTGCATCCGGATCCGGTCGCCGAGCAAGGCCCCGCCGGTGAACGGCGAGCTCGGGTCGACCGCCAGCACCCCGGCCCGCAGCCCCCGCTGCCGGTAGCCGCCGAGCAGCGCCGACGTCACGGTGGACTTGCCCACCCCCGGGGAGCCGGTCAGCCCGATGACCCTGGCGCCGCCGGCCAGCGGTGCCAGCGCCTTCATGATCGCCCGCAGCTCCGGTGCCCCGTCCTCGACCAGCGACACGAGCCGGGCCAGCGCCCGCGGATCGCCGGCCCGGGCGCGCTCGACCGCATCGCCCGGCGCCCGGGTGGGGTGGTCAGCCACCCGTCCCGCGCGCGGGCGCCCGCAGCAGCAGCGCGCTGCCCTGCCCGCCGCCGCCGCACAGCGCCGCCGCGCCCAGCCCGCCGCCGCGCCTGCCCAGCTCGTAGGCCAGGTGCAGGGCGATCCGCGCGCCGGAGGCGCCGACCGGGTGACCGATCGCGATCGCGCCGCCGTTGACGTTGACCTTTTCCGGCGGGACGCCGAGGTCGCGCACGGACTGCAGCACCACCGAGGCGAACGCCTCGTTGATCTCGATCAGGTCGAGGTCAGCCGCGGTCATGCCCGCTTTCCCGAGCGCATGCCCGATCGCCCGGGAGGGCTGCGACTGCAGCGAGTTGTCCGGGCCGGCCACGTTGCCGTGCGCGCCGACCTCGGCCAGCACCGGCGCGCCCCGGGCAGCGGCCGTCTCCGCCGACATCACCACCACCGCGGCCGCCCCGTCCGAGATCTGCGAGGCGCTCCCGGCGGTGATCGTCCCGCCAGGCGAGAACGCGGCGGGCAGCCGGGCCAGCGTCTCGGCGGTGGTGTCGGGCCGGACGCCCTCGTCGGTGTCGAACGTGAGCGGGTCGCCCCGCCGCCGCGGCACCGACACCGGGACGATCTCCTCGGCCAGCAGCCCGTCCTTGATCGCCGTGGCGGCCCGCTGGTGGGACGCGGCCGCGTACTCGTCCTGCTCCGCCCGGCTGATGCCGAGCCGGTCGTTGACCTTGTCGGTCAGCTCGCCCATGAGCACGTGCTCGAACGGGTCGGTCAGCCCGTCCAGCGCCATCGAGTCGAGCACTTCCATGGCGCCGTACCGCTTCCCGGCCCGCGCCTCCGGCAGCAGGTGCGGCGCCCGCGTCATCGACTCCATGCCGCCCGCCACCACGATGTCGAACTCCCCCGCCCTGATCAGCTGGGCCGCCAGCGCGATCGCGTCCAGGCTGGACAGGCAGACCTTGTTGACCGTGAGGGCGGG
>JAIRTY010000233.1 GCA_031254715.1 Nocardiopsaceae bacterium
TGACCGAGTCTCCGCAGACCGAGCAGACCCCGTTCCACCCCCGCAGCCCGTACGGGGTCGCCAAGACCTACGGCCACTTCCTGACCCAGAACTACCGCGAGTCATACGGGATGTTCGCGGTGTCGGGGATCCTCTTCAACCACGAGTCGCCGCGGCGCGGGGCCGAGTTCGTGACCAGGAAGGTGTCGCTGGGGGTAGCCCGGATCAAGCTGGGCCTGGCCCGACAGCTCCGGCTCGGCACCCTGTCGGTGCGCCGCGACTGGGGGTTCGCCGGCGACTACGTGCGAGCGATGCCGCTGATGCTGGCCGCCGCCGAGCCGGAGGACTTCGTGGTGGGCACCGGCGTCACCCACAGCGTGGGGGAGCTGGTGGAGCTGGCGTTCGGCCTGGCAGGCCTGGACTGGCGCGATCACGTGGTGTGCGACGCCTCGTTCGTGCGGCCGGCCGAGGTGGACGACCTGTGCGCCGACCCCTCGAAAGCAGCGGAACGGCTGGGCTGGGAGCCGAAGGCCGGCTTCGAGGAATTGGTCGCCATGATGGTCGAGGCTGATCTGGAGCTGCTTGCCAGGCCGGGCGGCCAGCACCCGGACGCGTTCGGACCCGACGGCTGGTAGGCGCACCGTCCGCCGGCGCTGCCCGTTCGGACCCCTGGCTCAGGACGGGTCCTGACGGCTGGCATGATCGGCTAAGTACGTGGGCAAAGGAGCCGCGATGAGTGCTGCGCCGACGTCAGGACCGCGCCCGGTGCGGGCGCCCCGGGGCACCGCCCTCAGCTGCCGGGCATGGCCGCAGGAAGCGGCCATGCGCATGCTGATGAACAACCTCGACCCGGAGGTGGCCGAGCACCCGGATCAGCTCATCGTGTACGGCGGGTCGGGCCGGGCCGCCAGGAACTGGGGCGCCTACGACGCGATCGTCGCCACCTTGCAGGGGCTGGCCAGTGACGAGACGTTGCTGGTGCAGTCGGGCCAGCCAGCGGGCGTGGTGCGGACGCACGAGTGGGCGCCCCGGGTGCTGATCGCCAATTCGCTGCTGGTCCCGCAGTGGGCGACCTGGGAGGAGTTCCGGCGGCTGGAATCGCTGGGGCTGACCATGTTCGGCCAGATGACCGCCGGATCCTGGATCTACATCGGCACCCAGGGCATCCTGCAGGGCACCTACGAGACGTTCGCGGCGGTGGCCGCCAAGAGGTTCGGCGGGTCGCTGGCCGGGACCATCACGCTGACCGCTGGCCTGGGCGGGATGGGCGGCGCCCAGCCGCTGGCGGTGAGCATGAACGGCGGGGTCGCGATCTGCATCGACTGCGACCCGTCCCGGATCGCCCGGCGGCTGGAGCACGGCTACCTGGACGTGGCCGCCGACGGGGCCGATGACGCGCTGCGCCGGGCGCAGGCTGCCGCGCAGGCCCGGGAGCCGCTGTCGATCGGGCTGCTCGGCAACGCCGCCGAGCTGCTGCCGCGGCTGCTCGCCGCTGGCGCCCCGATCGACGTGGTGACCGACCAGACCTCGGCCCACGACCCGCTCACCTACCTGCCCAGGGGCGTTGCGTTCGAGGACATGGCCGCGCTCAGGGCCGAGGATCCGGCCGGGTTCACCGGCCGCGCCCGGGAGTCCATGGCCGCGCACGTGGCGGCCATGGTGGGGTTCCAGGACGCCGGTGCCGAGGTGTTCGACTACGGCAACTCCATCCGGGGCGAGGCGCAGCTGGCCGGGTACGAGCGCGCCTTCGACTTCCCCGGGTTCGTGCCCGCCTATATCAGGCCGCTGTTCTGCCAGGGCAAGGGCCCGTTCCGGTGGGCCGCCCTGTCCGGCGACCCGGCCGACATCGCCGCCACCGACCGGGCCATCCTCGACCTGTTCCCCGGCAATGAGCCGCTGGCCAGGTGGATCCGGCTGGCCGGGGAGAAGGTCCATTTCCAGGGGCTGCCTGCCCGCATCTGCTGGCTCGGCTACGGCGAACGGCACCTGGCCGGCCTGCGCTTCAACGAGCTGGTGGCCAGCGGCGAGGTGACCGCCCCGATCGTGCTGGGACGTGATCACCTGGACTGCGGGTCGGTGGCCTCGCCCTACCGCGAGACCGAGGGCATGGCCGACGGCTCCGACGCGATCGCCGACTGGCCGATCCTGAACGCCCTGGTCAACACCGCCTCCGGGGCGAGCTGGGTGAGCGTCCACCACGGCGGGGGCGTCGGCATCGGCCGCTCCATCCACGCCGGCCAGGTGTGCGTGGCCGACGGCACCCCGCTCGCCGCGCAGAAGCTGGAACGGGTCCTCACCAACGACCCGGGCACCGGGGTGATCAGGCACGCGGACGCCGGCTACCCGGAGGCGATAGGCGTCGCGAGCGAGCACGGGGTCCGGCTCCCGATGCGGGACGGCCCCGCGGTGCGATGAGCTTCGCCGCCCTGTGGGAGCGGTTGCTGCCGGTGGGGCGCGATCCCGGCACCGGGGGATACCGGCGGTTTGCCTGGACCCCGGCCGACGCTGACTGCCGTGCCTGGTTCCTGGCCGCGGCAGCGGAACGGGAGCTTTCCTCCGGCTGTGATCGCAACGGCAATCTCTGGGCGTGGTGGGAACCGCCCGGCGGCCCGGCGCGGCCGGGCCCGGCCGGAACCGCCCGCGTACCCGGCGGCTCAGCCGGGGCGGGGGTGCCCATACCCGCTGGTGCCGTCGTCACCGGGAGCCACCTGGACTCGGTGCCGGACGGCGGTGCCTTTGACGGGCCGCTCGGGGTGGCGTCCGGCTTCGCCGCGATCGACCTGCTCCGTGCCCGCGGGCTGGCGCCGGTGCGGCCGCTGGCGGTGGCGGCGTTCTGCGAGGAGGAAGGCGCCCGGTTCGGCGTGGCGTGCCTGGGAAGCCGGCTGCTCACCGGCACGGCCGGCCCGGAGGTGGCTCGCGGCCTGCGGGACGGCGCCGGTATCACGCTCGCCGAGGCGATGACAGCGGCCGGGCAGGACCCGGCCCGGCTGGGACCCGACGACGAACTGCTCGCGGGCATCGCCGCATACGTGGAACTGCACATCGAGCAGGGGCGGGGGCTGGCCGCGCTGGACGCGCCGATCGGGATCGCCGAACGGATCTGGCCGCACGGCCGGTGGCGGCTCGAGTTCAGCGGCCGCGCCGATCATGCCGGTACCACCGCCCTGGCCGACCGGAGAGACCCGATGCTGCCGTTCGCGGCGGCGGTGCTGGCCGCCCGGCAGGCCGCCGCCGGTCAGTCTGCGCTCGCCACCGTCGGCAAGGTGATAGCCGAGCCGGGCGGGGTCAACGCGGTCAGCTCGACGGTGACCGCGTGGCTGGACGCCCGCGCCCCGGAGGAGCCGTTGCTGCAGGCGGTGGCCGGGCAGGTGATCGCGGCCGCCCGGGAGGCCGCGGCCGGGCACCAGGTCGCGGTGGAGGTGGCGCAGGAGTCGGCCACCCCCGCGGTGGAGTTCGACCAGGGCCTGCGCGAGGCGCTGGCGCGGTCGCTGGCGGCCCGCGGGGCGCGGGCACCGGAACTTCCGACCGGGGCCGGTCACGACGCGGGCGTGCTGGCGGCCAGGGTGCCGGCGGCGATGCTGTTCGTCCGGAACCCGACCGGCGTCTCGCACTCGCCCGCCGAGCACGCCGACCGGGCCGACTGCGAGGCCGGGGTGGAGGCGCTGGCGGCGGTGCTGGCGGACCTGGCATGCCGATGACAGGGCCCGGCGGTGCTGGCCCGGGGGGACGCCCCCCCCAAACCCCCCCGCGCGGGCATGGCCCGGGGGGACGACCCCCCCAGACCCCCCCGCGCGGGCATGGCCCGGGGGGA
>JAIRTY010000262.1 GCA_031254715.1 Nocardiopsaceae bacterium
CAGGCTCGTCGCCCTGCGCCTGCCGGATCCACGCCAGCGTGGCCAGGGCGGTGGCAAGGGGCTGGGTGTAGACGTATTGGCGGCACAGCGGGATGCCGTCGGATAGATGCCGGAGCGCAGCGTCAAGCTCGTTCCGCTGGTAGGCCACCTCGGCCAGGCCCACATGCCCGGGGCCCGCGACCGGCAGGGCCGGGCGGCCGGGCAGCTCGGTGATCTCCAGCGCCAGCTGGTAGGTGCCGACTGCGTCGTCCAGGCGGCCTTGAGCCCGCTGGACCTGGCCAAGGATGTGGCATCCCCGAACCGCAAGGGCGTACTCGCCAACCGCCCCCCGCGCGGCGATAACCGCCGGCAACAGCTGCTCAGCCTCCCTCAGCCGACCACGCATCCACTCAGCTATAGCCAGGATCCCCTTGGTGACAGCGGTAGGTATCCACTCGTCATCGCCGGCCTCGGCCAGGGCCCGCGACGCGAACGCGGCCGTCGCGTCGGCGTCACCACGCAGCTGGGCGATCTGGGCACGCTCGCGGGCGATCGCCGCGGGGAGGTTCGACAGCAAACTCGCCGTCCGGCCCACAGAAGGCTCGAAATGCTCCTCGTCAGCATCCGCGAACGCGCGCTCGGCGGCATCAAGCGCGACCTCAGCTGCTTCCACGTCCCCGGCGAGCCGCGCCATCCACGTCTGCGCCAGGCACAGCCGTGGCCGGGACCGAGCCAGCTCCGCGGGCAACGCGGCCAGCCACCGCTGGATCGTGGTGTTCTCGCCCGTCACGATGCTGGCGTCAGAGTGCTCCTCGATCAGCCGCGCCGCCCAGTCCCTATCCCCGGCGCCCAGGGCGTGGCGCACCGCATCGTCGGCCAGGCCATGCTCCTCACACCAGGCCGCTGCCGCCCGGTGCAGCGCCGCCACCTGGCCGGGCCGTTCGGCCAGCAGGCGGGCGCGGAGCAGGTCGGCGAACAGTTGGTGGTAGCGCCACCAGCCGCGCACCTCATCCAGCGGCACCAGGAACAGACCCGACCGCTCCACCTGCTCCAGCATTGCCTGGCCGTCGGCCCGGCCGGTGACTGCATCACACAGCGCGCCGCACAGCCGCTCCAGCACCGAGGTTTCCAGGAGAAACCCGCGCAGCTCCTCCGCCTGGCGGTCGAGCACCTCCTGGGCCAGGTAGTCCAGGACGTAACGGTGGCTGCCGCCGAATGCCGCAACGAACCCTGTCACGTCCGCCCGCCCACGCAGTGACAGGGCCGCCAGCTGCAGGCCCGCCGCCCAGCCCTCGGTGCGGGCCGCCAGCGCCGCCAGCGCCGGCTCGGGCAGGTCCGCGCCGATCGCCACGCGCAGCAGCGCCGCCGCCTCGGCTGTGGTGAAACGCAGGTCGTTAGCACGGAGCTCGGTCAGCCGACCGCTGGCCCGCAGCCGGGCCAGCGGGAGCGGCGGGTCGGACCGGCTGGCCAGCACCAAACACAGGCTCGGCGGCAGGTGCTCGGCCAGGAACATCAGTGGCGTGTGCACCGGCGGGGCGTCGATCAGGTGGTAGTCGTCGAGGACCAGCAGCACCCCATCCCCGGCGGAGTGAGCGGCCAGCTCGTTGACCAGCGCCGTCACGAGCCCTTCAAACGAAGCGGGTGCCGACGTGCCCAGCAGCGGGCCGGCCCGTTCGGCGATTCCCGGGCAGGCCTGATCCAGCGCGGCGACCACGTGGCGCCAAAACCGTGCCGGGTCGTTGTCGCCGGCGTCCAGCGACAGCCACGCCACTCGCAACTTGCCCCGCCCGGCCCAGTCGGCCAGCATCGCCGTCTTGCCGAACCCGGCCGGGGCGCACACCAGCACAAGCCGCCGCGCCAGCCCCTCATCCAGCGCTCCCGCCAGGCGACGGCGGGGCACGAACCCTGGTTGCGGGCGGGGCAGGTGCAGCTTGGTGGCCAGCAGCACATTCCGCTCGAGAGCGGCAACCCCGGCCGGGGCCGCTACCGGCGGCTCAGCCATCGACGACCTGCCCGTCAGCCTGTCCAGCGGCGGCCAGCTCCGCTGCCGGACGTGGTTATTCTAACGGCCGCTTGACAGCCACGCCGATGCCAGCCGCGGCCGCGAGCGCGCTCCACTCTGGTCCGCCCGGCGGTGGCGGGCGGGGGTAAGGGCGGAAGCTCGGCCAGCCGGACGGTGGTGCGTGCCACCCTCGGCGCTAACGGCGGGGCGCGCTAACGGATGCCGTGCTTGCGCAGGATGTCAGCGACATCGCCGAGGTCGTCATCGCCGGCCGGGGCGACTGCCTTGCCCTTCGCCGGCTGGGTGACCGCGGCCCGCTGGCCGGTCCCGGCGGCGGCCGGCTTCCCGTCCGGCTTGGTCACCTTCTTGCGCCGGCCGCGGAGCCTGCCCGAGACGACGAACAGCACCACCGACACCGCCACCACGATGACCCCGGCCCACACCCGGGGGTTGATCACGAACGACCCGGCGAAGCTGGCGATGGCAACGCCGATCCGCCACAGCAGCTGGACGACGCCGATGAGGTAGGCGGCCAGCGGCAGCAACGACCAGGCCGCTCCCCGCAGCCCGGCAGCGGCTCCGCGGCGGCGCCAGGCCAGGAAGCTCAGGACGAGCCCGAGCCCGGTCAGCCCGCCGCACAGCGGAAGCCAGGCGATCTGGTTGTATACCGACATTGCTGGCTCCCCTCGCGGTGCCCCGCCTTC
>JAIRTY010000425.1 GCA_031254715.1 Nocardiopsaceae bacterium
CTCCTCACCGGCGAACCCATCACCGGGCCGGACCGCGGCGATGTGCGCGCGGATCAGTGCCTCACTGGCCCGGTCCGCATCGGTGACGATGTCCACGTCACTGGACTTCACCCCGGCGACCCGGATCTCACCGCGGGCGCGATCCCGGACCAGCGCGGCGGCCGCCCGGGCCGCGGACAAGGCCAGCCCGGCCAACTCCCGCGAGCTCATGGCCGGTCGGTGGGCCGGTGAGCCGCTGCCGGGGGAACCGCCGGTGGGCTCGCGCAGCACCCGGCCGGGCAGTGATCCCAGCAGGCCGCCAGCGAGCCGGTGCTGGCGCGTCGCACGGGCTCGCCACGCTCGGCCGCGGCCCGCTCCAGCAGCAGATCACGCGCAACGGCCACGAAACGCGGATCGGTGCCGGCCGTCGCCGCGCGAGTGGCGGGTAGGCCGAGCCGGGCCGCCGTTCCAAGCGCCTCGGTGTCCAGGTCGTAGGCGACCTCCATGTGATCGGACACGAAACCGGCCGGCACGATCACCACCGCGGGCGCCCCGGCCGCGTGCAGCGCCTCCAGGTGATCGTTGATGTCCGGCTCAAGCCACGGCACGTGCGCCGGGCCGGATCGCGAGCAATAGACCAGGGCGTGCCGATGATGCCGCCCGGTGCGCCGCCATACCCGCTGGGCGATATCGGCCATCACGCTTCGGTGTTGCGCGGTGTAGGCGCCACCTTCCGGGCCGCTGGAGTCGCTCATGGCGACCGGGATCGAGTGGGTGACGAACGCCAGGTGCGCCCCGTCGCGAACCGCGGCCGGCAGCCGGTCCAGCGCGGCCAGGGTCGCGTCCACGACGGGCTCCACGAAGCCGGGGTGGTTGAAGTAGCCCCGCAGCTTGTCCAGCACCGGCGCGCCGTCGACCGCGGCGGCGGCCTCGCCGAGATCCTCGCGGTAGTGCCGGCATGAGGAGTACGACGAGTAAGCGCTGGTCACCAAGCAGGCCGCGCGCCGTACCCCGTCGGCGGCCATCCGCCGGACCGTGTCGGCCAGGAAGGGCTCGGAGTTCCGGTTGCCCCAGTAGACGCCGATATCGATACCCGCCGCGCTCAGATCCGCACGCAAGGCGGCCAGGAAGGCTCGGTTCTGATCGTTGATCGGGGACTTACCGCCGAACAGGTAATAGTGCCGCCCAACCTGCTCGAGCCGCTCGGCCGGGATACCCCGGCCCCGGGTGACCCGCTCCAGGAACGGCACCACATCGGCGGGCTTGTCGGGCCCGCCGTAGGAGACCAGCAAGATCGCGTCATAGGGACGCACGTCCCGCCGCGCACCGGACCGCTCGATCACACCGCGCATCCTAGAAGACTGGAGCGTGTCTGGTAATCCCGTGGCCCGCCGCGCCGCCGATCCACGCCCCAGCGGTGAACCCGGGCTGATTGGCGAGCCGGTGGGCGGCCCCGATAGCGTCCACGGGTCATGTTTACGTCGTACCGGCGGATTCTGCTCGCGCCCGGCGCGCTGCGAATGTCGCTGGCCGCGCTGATCGCCCGGCTGCCGATGGCCATGGCCGAACTCGGCATCGTGCTGCTGGTCACCGGGGCGACCGGGCGGTACGAGTTGGCCGGCGCGATCTCCGCGGCGTATATCGTCGCCAGCGCCGCCATGGCGATCCTCCAGGGGCGGCTACTGGACCGGCTGGGCCAGCCGCTGGTGCTGAGCGTAGCCAGCCTCGGTTTCGGCGGGTCGATGACGCTGATGGTCGTCTCGGTGCAGGCGAGCTGGCCGCTGTTGACGACGTTCGCCTTCGCGGCCACTGGCGGCGCGCTCATGCCCCAGATCGGCTCGGCGATCCGCGCCCGCTGGTCGCACCTGCTCGACCAGGCCACCGGCCTACACACGGCGTTCGCACTGGAGGCGGTGCTCGACGAGGCGCTGTTCATCGCCGGCCCGATCCTGGCCACCGCGCTGGCCACTGCCTGGCACCCGGCGGCCGGCATCGCGGTGGCGATCGCCGCCTGCGTCGCCGGCACGCTCGCCTGCAGCGCACAGCCCTCCACCGCTCCCCCACCCCGGCCCCGCGAAGCGGCCACCGGGCCCGCGATGCCGTGGCGCACGGTCCTCCCTCTGGCGGTTGTCTTCGCCGCGCTCGGAGTGCTCTTCGGTGCCGCCGAGATCACCACGGTCGCCTTCGCCGAAGAGCACGGCAACAAGGCCGCCGCGGGTTGGCTGCTGGCGGTGTGGGCGGCCGGCAGCCTGGCAGCGGGCCTGGCCACCGGCGCGATCGGCTGGCGGCACGGGCCGGCCCGGCGGGTGCGATGGGGCGCGGTCGCGATGACCGCCGCGATGGTGCCGCTGTGCTTCGTCGGTTCGCTTCCGGTGATGGGCGCGGTCCTGCTGATCGGCGGGGTTTCCATCGCGCCCACGATGATCGCGGGCACCTCACTCACCGAGGCCATGGTGCCGGCCAGCCGTCTCACCGAGGGCATGGCGATCATGCACACCGGACTGCTCGGCGGGGTAGCCCCCGGCGCGGCGTTCAGCGGCATGGTCAT
>JAIRTY010000449.1 GCA_031254715.1 Nocardiopsaceae bacterium
CACAGTGGCCAGTTGCAACAACTACACCGCTATCTTGCGCGCCCTGGGGCGGCAAGCAGAGTCCGGGTAGTTCGCCACGGGTGGGCAGGGCCGGGGCGAACACCGGGAGAGGAGTCCCCCGGCGGTCTAGGAACGCCCATGGCCACGGCATGCCGCGGACGGACGTGCTCAGCAGTTCATGTTGTGCCTCCCGTCCCCGGGCGCTCAGGTCAGAAATATCGGATCAATCCTCATAACTGACTATGCGAGCTGAACCACCACCTCCTCCTATTTCCACGGGATTCCAGACGCTTCCTTAAACCTGTCCGCCGAATGGCCTTCACCGCTGACCAACGGGACTGAAACTGTGATCCAATCCGTTGACCGCCCCACGCGTCTTCTAGCCCAGGTACAGTCGAGCTTGCGGACATCAGGTCGTCAGCCAGAGATGAGAGGTTGACTTCCCGGTGCGCTGTGAGGACGCCGACAGGAATCCCTACCTGCCTGAACCTGCCCTCGTTGACGTTCTCCCTGGAGCAGGCCAGGAACTCGGTGGCGCACCTCGCGGAGGGACCCTGACATGGGCACTCGCCAAGAATCTATGATGCTAGAATCTGCTACTGGCTGGCCAGACGGTCCGCCGCATTTGAACGGGGCTCCAGCCGGAGAAAGTGAATGACCGACGACCGGCACGTAGGCATCGATAACCGCCCCCGCCTGGTCAAACGATCTGACCTCGTCGTGAAGCAGATCGTGCGCGACATTATGCGGGGCGGCCTCACGCCGGGGACGATGCTACCCCCCGAGGCGACCATGCTCAAGGAGTACGGCGTGAGTCGCTCGTCGCTGCGGGAAGCGCTGCGCATCCTCGAGGTCAACGGCCTGATCACCATCCGGCCCGGTCCGAGCGGCGGCCCCTGCGTAGCCGCGGTCGAGCCGCGACACTTCGGTCGGATGACCACGCTCTTCCTTGAAATGAGCCGCACGCCGTTCCGCGAATTGCTAGAGGCGCGCGTGATCATGGAACCGCTTATGACACGGCTCGCCGCCGAGCGGCGCAACCCCGACAAGGTCCTCGAGCTCAAACGCTCGCTGCAGGATCACGCCGAGCTGGATCCCAAGGATGGCTTGCGCTACCTCGAGGTGGTGCAGGGCTTCCATGCCGTCGTAGTGGGGTTGTCGGGGAACCACGTACTCGACCTCTTCGGCCGGTCGCTGGAGGGCATCTTCACCGAGCGTGTCGCGCAGTCGCACCAGCCGGCTGCACGGTGGCGTGAAGTGCGCGAGGAGCACGAGGCCGTCGGCCAAGCGATCGTGGACGGCGACGCAGACGCCGCCGAATCGCTGATGCGCTCGCACATGGCGAAGTTCGCGGCATCGTTCATCAAGCGCTACGGCGCGCTGCTCGACGAGATCGTTGGCTGGACCTGACTCCAGCGTGGTGCGGCGAGGACCCGTGAGCGATCGCGCGGCGCAGTGACCGCGTCCTTGTCGTGCATCAGAGGCAGCCCTTTCGGCACTTCCTGATGGCGAGCGGGCGCGAGGACCGGCGGATCGACGCCGCTCCGGCAGCCCTAGCATGTCGCTCTCGGCCTCGTCCGCGATAACGGTAAGGCGAGCCCGAGCAGTTCAGCAGCACCGCACCATCGCTCCGCCTCGCGACCGGCCCTGGCGTCAGCACGAGGCGGAATGACCTGACGCCCTCAGGAGCAGCTTCTCGTGCCCGTGTGGATTGAAGCTCTGTTTAGGGCGGGCTCCTCAGGCGAGGATGCTCTCGTAGCCAAGGTGGCGGAACGCGCGGTTCTGCCCCGACAGCAGGCGTAGCGGCTGATCTCCGGTGTTGGTGAACTGGTGGATGCAGTTGTGCGGCACGTAGACCGCATCGCCGGCTTTGATGCTCAGCGTGCGCTCGTCCTTCGACACCCGCGCGTAGTACTTACTGTCGATGTCCGACCGTACGTCGCGCTGGGTCGACTCGCCTTCGCCGGAGATGACGTACACGACCTCGTCGGCCATGTGCCGGTGCTTCACGGAACTCTCACCGGGCTGCACGACCTGTTCGAAGACGTCCATGGAGAAGCAGCGGGCGCCGGGCTCATCCTTGTCGACGATGCGGCGGATGAGGCCGATCCGCTTGTCGTCGACCCACTCGCCGTCAGTGGCTCGGATGACCTTCTTCAGGTCCTCGACGCCTTCGGTCCACACTCCACCCCAGGCTTCGCGCGGCCCGAAGCTCTCGTCGGGCTGTGACTTCTCGCGGCCCTGCTCGACGAGGCCGAGCATGAGGTAGAGCGACTTGGCCTTTAAGACGAGGATCTTGCACCATTCGGTCTCACTGGCGTTGAAGTGCTGGTGGACCGAGTCGTTATTGACGATGAGGGTGTCTCCGGCAGAGTACTCGTAGCGGATCTCGTCGTCGATATCGTAGCCCTGGCCCTCGAGGATGTAGAAGATCGCCTCGTTCTGGTGGCCGTGTTTGCCGCTCTTCAGGCCCGGCCGAAGGTTGCGGAAGTGCACTTGGACGCTCTGCGTCAGGAAGTCCTCGTCGCCGGGGCCGAGTCGCCATGGCGCGGGGCTCTCTGCCTCCTCATGCTCCGTGCTGGGACGACCATGGATGTCCAGGTCGCTGTCTCGGACGCGGGCACGCTCCAGTTGCTGTTGCCGGAACTCCTCGAGGTTGTACTCACCCGAGGCGACCTCTCTGACGTAGATTCGCTTGTCCGGTGTTGCCATGCGCATCCTTTCGACAGGGGTGTACCCGCCGCGCATCGTCAGGCGTTCGTCGTCGTCCGACCGTGCCAAGTGCGGCAGCGCCACCCTAACTCTGATCATGGTCTGCAGCAATAGCGTGGCCGTCGTTGCGGGGCGCGACGGCAGCGAGCGCCTCGCAGGCCTCCGCCAGGGACACCACGGAACCGTACTTCTGGTGCATGTCGAAGAGGTTGATCGCATGAGCAGCCTCGTGCCGATCGAACACGCACTCCTCGACCACGATGACGCGGAAACCGAAGGCGCGCGCGTCGACCACGCTCGCCCGCACGCACCCGCTTGTTGCCTCGCCGGCCACGACCAGGGTGTCAGCGCCGATCGACACGAGGTGCGGCAGCAGCGACGTGCCGGAAAAGGCACTCGGCGCCAGTTTGCGCACGACCGCCTCTCCAGGCGCTGGCGCGACCTCCGGCATGAACTCGTAGCCGCGACGGCGCGCGGCCGCGAGCTCGGGGTCGCGCTGACCGTGACCCCTGCCATCGGGCGGAGCCGACCATCGCTCAATGCCGATCTCCGACACATCGCAGCCGGTGGCGTGGACGACCGGCAGCCCCAGCGTCCGCACCGTCTCCAGCAACTGCACGATGCGCGGCAATGCCTGCCAGGCAGTGGGTCCGCAACTGCTTGGCCATCGGCGGATCGACTCCAGCAGCGGCAGCGGTTCGTCACCGAACGCGCCGCGGTAAACATCGATGACGAGCAGCGCCGGTCGCTCCCCGACGTGCTCGCCGCGCGGCGGCAGCAGTTCAAGACTGCGTTGGTCCTGCTCGGTGAGGAACGCTTCCCAGACCCGGCCAGCCATGTCCACGGCTCCCCTTCAGACCGCGAGCTCGAGCCGGGCCTCGCCGGCGGCGGGCATGACTCCGCCGCGACCCGTCCGTATCACCGCCACGTAGTCGGAAACTCCCGCCGTGCCGGGGAAGTCGGGCACGTAGCCGATCTCGCGAGCCGCCAGCGAGATGTCCATGCGCAGCCGCAGCCCGGTTGAGGCTGACTCGTCACTCTCAACGAACTCGACCCGCGAATCGGGGCAACAACGTGCCACCTCTGCCACGAACTCACGCATCGACACCAGCGCACCGCCCGAGACGTTGTAGACAAGGTGATCACGTCCGGCCGGATCAACGGCGGCAGCGCAGAGCACCGCCTTGGCGACGTCTCGGTTGTAGACGAGGTCGTCGACGACGTCGGCTCCGCGCACGACTACGTCACGCCCCAGCGCAGCCGCCTCGACGATCCGCGACTTCAGGCTGGAGTAGCTCTGGTGCATGCCATTGCCCTTGCCCTTGCCCTTGCCCTTGCCCTTGTCCTTGCCCGGCCCGTACGTCGATCCCAGCCGCAGGCAGGCGACTTCGACACCTCTCTGGCTGCGGTAGTAGCCGCACACGTCCTCGGCCGCCCTCTTGGTGAGCCCGTAGATGTTGCCCGGCGGGAAGCGCAGGTCCTCGGTGACCGGCCGGAACGCGGGCGAACGATATCCCGGCGGCAGCACGCCATACGCCGCCTTTGCGCTCGCGACCACGACCCTGGGCACGTCGTAGCGTTGTGCCGCGTCGAGGCACTGCAGCACACCGCCCAGGTTCACGTCGTAGGCCGAGAGCGGGTCGGCATTGCTCGCGGGGATGAGCATGCTCGAGAGGGCGACGATGAGCTGTGGCGCCGTATCGGCGATAGCACGGGCGACCTCGCCCTTGTGCAGCAGGTCTCCTTGCACCACGGTGAGCCGCCGCAAGTGGGACTCGTCAGCAAGCAAGCGCAACGTCGAGAGATCGGCGGACCGGCTGAATGTCGTGACCCGGCTGCCCGTCGCGAGCAGGGAGGCCGTCACGTAGGAGCCGATCGCCCCAAGGCCGCCAGTGACCAGCACCGAGCCGAACGCGGGGGCGTCAATGCTCGCCGACAAGTGCTGGCTCACGCGTCGGCGCCCGTTCCGACCGATGCTTGCGGCGAAACGGTGAGGTCGAGCGGGTCTTTCCCCGGGCTGCCCTCGGTCAACGGCATGACCATCCCGGACTCGTCGGGCTCAAGGTAGACCTGATCGCCGCGGGAGAGGCCGATCTTCTCCTGAAAGACACGGGCTTTGATCAGGTCGTCGCCCACCCGCACGTGGTAATCCCAGCAGTCGCCGCGGTAGATGCTGAACTCGACCTGGCCCGGCCAGGCAGACGTGCTGTGTTGCCGCCGGGTCAGCTTGAAACTGTCAGGTCGCAGGAACACGGTGACCTGGTCGCCCGTGGCCGCGCCCTCAAATCGGCGGGCACTCAGCGCTCCGGCCGCAAGATCCACCTCGATCGTGTCGGCTGCGACGCTCCGCACGACGCCCGGCAGCGCATTGGACAAGCCGAGGAAACGGGCGGTGAACTCCGACCGCGGCGCGGCGTAGATCTCCTGCGGCAGGCCACGCTCCACGATCTTTCCGGCGTTCATCAGCACAATCTCGTCGGAGACCGCCAGCGCCTCCTCCTGGTCGTGCGTGACGAGAATCGTGGTGATAGCCAGCCGCTGCTGCAGCGCCCTGATCTCCTCGCGCATACGGTCGCGCAGGCCAGCGTCGAGATTGCTCAACGGTTCGTCGAGTAGCAGCACCTTCGGTTGCCGCACCAGCGCCCGCGCGAGCGCGACGCGCTGCTGCTGACCGCCCGAGAGCATCGGTGATGGGCGGTCAGCGAGATCGCTGAGGTGCACCAACTCAAGCGCCGCGAGTGCACGCTTGCGCGCCTCCGGACGACTGACTTTCTCGTGGCCCTCGCGCAGCGGGAACATGACGTTGGCCAGCACGGTCATATGGGGCCAGATCGCGTACGACTGGAACACCATGCCGATCGGGCGCTGGTGGGCACCAACGAAGCCTCGTCGATCTGACGAGAACACCGTCCTGCCGTCGATAGCGATCTCCCCCTCGTCCGGTCGCTCAAGACCGGCAATCAGCCGCAACGTGGTTGTCTTACCGCATCCGCTCGGACCGAGGAGTGTCACGAGTTTCCCTGCCGGAACGGTAAGGTCGAGACCATCGACCGCTCTCGTCTGCGACTTGCCTGGGAAATGCTTGCGCAGGTTGGTCAGTGTGATCACAACGTCTCCATCCCAAGGGGACTTCTCTCAGTTAACCTGCACGCCGATACGGCGCGTCAATAGCCTGACAATTGTCGCGACGATAGTAAGGGCGAATACCATAATGACCCCAAGGGTAGCAACAATTGGGTACGAGCCCAATGTCCAGTACTGATAGATCGTCACTGACATCACCTGAGTTCCCTGACCGTTCAGGAAGATCACCGCAGATATCTCGCGGAACGCAAGGATCATGGCGTACAAGAACGACGCCAGGAGAGAAGGCATGAGAAGCGGCAGGAATATCCGGCGAAATGCGCGGGGCCATGATACACCGCTGGTTGTGGCAGCCTCCTCTAGTTCGGAACTGATCTGCGCCATGCCAGGAGTGAGATAGCGCAAACTATAAGGCAGTGAAATCGTGACAAGCGCAATGATAATGATTGCCAGCGTGCCATAGAGATGGAACGGTAGCGGGGCAACGAGATACCAGTAGAGGACACCAACGCCCACTACGATGCTAGGCACTGCGATCGGCACAGTCGCCAAACCGTCAAGTAGGCTACGGCCAGGGATCCGTGTTTTCACGGTAATATACGCAACCAAAGCACTCAGCGCGGTGACCACAGCGGCGGCGGAAATCGCCACTATTAAACTGTTTCGTACGGCCTGGATCAGGGTCGGGGTGCTCATGACGGCTCTGTAGTTATGGAGGGTCAGGCCGTGCAGTGCATCGATTGATGGCGCCTGGTACGTGGAAAGAAACGAGGACCAAATTAGAACAGCAAGTGGCAGCGCGACCGAAATCAGGAAAAACAGCACCGAGACCGCTAGGCTAACCCAGCGCCATCGTCCGAGATCCGTGACCTTCGGGCGGTAACCCTTACCCGTAATGGTCTGCATACCAGTTCCGCTTGAGAGACGCCGTGAAGCCCATAGGCCGAGAGTCGCGATGCATATGATGAACACGCCGATAACGCCAACTGAGCCGTAGTCCGGCGGAAACTTCTCAAGGGCATCATATATCTGGCTGACGAACACATGGATGCCCCCTGGTACCCCAATGAGCTGGGGAACCTCAAATGTCGACACCGTCTGAACGAACATCAGTAGGGCCGCGGCCATGATGGCTGGGCGCACCATTCTCAGCGTGACCTTACGGAATGCTCGCAGTGGCCGCACGCCTGAGGTAAGCGCTGCTTCCATGAATGACGAGTCCATGGATTTGAATGATGCAACGCCCATAAGGAAGGCAAGGGGCACTACGTGTATGGATTGGACAAACACCATGCCTGCGAGAGAATATACATCGAAAGCAGGGAGGTGAAGCGCGCGCAACCATAGGTTAACCGGCCCGGTGTGGGGGGCGAGCAACAGCGCCCAGGCCACCGTATTTAGAATGCCGGGAATGATGAGCGGGACCAGCGTCGTAGCCCCTATGAACGCTCGGGCTGGCGTGTTGCTACATGTCACGAGCCACGCCAGCCCGAAACCCACCAGGATACACAGGACAGTCGTCGCCCCCGCGAAGGCGAACGAGTTGCCAACGAGCCGGCCGAACCCCTGTGCAGTAAAAGTGCTGACGTAGTGGCTGAACGACCAGCGTGAAGGCCCGATAGTCAGAAACGCCGACCGCAGGCTGGCAATCACCATGGTCGCCACGGGCACGACTGCCAGGTAGGTAACGGCCAGCGCCGCCAGCGCCAGTATCACGTGTCGTAGTTGCAAGTGCCGTCGCACCCGGCCGATGGACGCCGTGACCGACGGAGTTCGAGGCGGCCTCAAAGTTGTCGTCATGGCATCGTTAGCCTTCTATCCAGACATCCGCATCGAACCGGCGCCGACCGCCGAGCGGAAGGCCGCGAAATAGTGTAATGTGGTCATCCGTTGAATCCGAGTGCCTTTTCGTATTCAGTGGTGTACTGGTTGTACTGGTCGACCGTCACGTCTGGCTGGGCGAAGGTCGCCTTCATCTTGCCCGGGTTCCACACGGTCGGGTCGTTCTCCTTGGTTGCTCCCATGGCAGCGTGACCGGTGGCTGTCACGATGGTGTTCTGGCCTTGGTGAGACATTAGCCAGTCGATGAAGAGCTTCGCGGCGGCCGGGTGCGGTGCGTTCTTCGCGAGAGTGACCGTGTCGACTGTCGTCAAGAGCGGATGAGTGCCGGCGAAGTCCATGGTTTTCGGGTTCTGCTCTTTGAACTGAGCCGCCAGGTAGCTGTAGGCGGTGGCGGTGGCTACTGGTTCGCCGCCCTGCACCCCGGTGGTCGCCTGCGTGTGGCTCGTGGCGAGGATGGGCTTGTTAGCACCCAGGCGCTTGACCAGAGCCAACGCCTTGTCGTGGCCTAGCCACGATATGAGGCTCAGGTAAAAGTCGAGACCTGACGAGTTGGCGACGATCGAGAACTTGCCCTTCCACTCCGGCTTGGTCAGATCCTCCCACGTAGTTGGGGGCTGCAGCCCGGCTTTCGCTAGTGCCGCGGGATTCCACGCGATAACCGTGCTCTTGAGATACAACGCATCGCGGTAACCTGACGGCAGGGAGAAGCCGGGGATGCTCGGTGCGTCGGGCGCGTTGTACTTAACTATGGCGCCTTGACTATAGAGTGCCGAGAAGTCCTGGGCGCTGCCCGCGATGACATCGGCGCTGTACTTCCCGCCTCGCTGTTCCGTGGTAATCCGGGGAACCATCTCTGAGCCAGGTATGACGGAGGTGACCTTGATCTTCGGGTACTTCTTGTTGAACGCAGCAATAAGAGGCGGGATCTGGTCCTCCACAAATGAGTTGTAGAAGACGACCGATCCCTCGGTGTTCGCTGCTTTGACCAGCTGCTGCTCAGACTGCGGGGAACTCAGCGCAACAGCACCCGTGCTGCCGTTGCCTGCACTGCCGCCGCAAGCGGCCAGGGCGACGGCCAGCACAGCCCCGAACGCGGTAGCGCAGACCCGGCGATTGCACCTAATCCGTCTCATCAACATAAACTCCATCCGTACGAGCGGCGGACCAC
>JAIRTY010000643.1 GCA_031254715.1 Nocardiopsaceae bacterium
CTCGTCCACCACCTCTCCCCTGCCCACGTTCACGATCATCGTGCCCGGCTGCACCCGGGCCAGCGCTTGCGCGCCTAGCAGCCCCCGGGTCTGCGGCGTCAGCGGCAGGTGGATGCTCAGCACGTCCGCCGTCTCCAGCAGCACCCCGAAGCTGACCAGGTCGACTCCGGCGGCCTTCGCCGCCGCGGGCTCGGCGTACGGATCGCAGGCCCGCACCGTCATCTGCAGCCCGGCGGCCAGCCGCGCGACCGCCTGGCCGGTGGCGCCCCAGCCGAGCAGCCCCCAGGTCCGGCCGGCCAGCTCCCGCCCGGGCCTGCGGTCCCACCGGCCGGCCCGCACCGCTGTGTCGTGGGCGGGAAGCTCCCGCGCGAGTGCGAGCGCCAGGGCCACTGTGTGTTCAGCGACGCTGACCGCATTCGCTCCGGCGGGTGCGACGACGACGACCTCGCGTGCGTCCGCGGCCGCCAGGTCGATGTTGTCCAGGCCCACCCCTGCCCGGCCGACCACCTCCAGCTGGGGCGCCGCGGCCAGCAGGGCGGCGTCGACCTGGGTCCGGTTGCGGACCACCAGTGCCCTGGCGCTGGCCAGCAGCTCGTGCAGCCGGTCATGGTCAGCCCAGGCCTCCGGGCACCGCTGCACCGCGTGGTCACGGCCCAGCCTCTCGAAAGCCTCCCCCCATACGTCCTCGGCAATGAGGATATCGGCGCCGCTGGCGGTCATGACGACTGCGCGAGGTAGTGAACGTTCTGGAACTCCTCGAGTCCTTCGGAGCCG
The DNA here is from genome assembly GCA_031254715.1 of Nocardiopsaceae bacterium. Taxonomy (GTDB): domain Bacteria; phylum Actinomycetota; class Actinomycetes; order Streptosporangiales; family Streptosporangiaceae; genus JAIRTY01. The sequence goes on from JAIRTY010000643.1 coordinate 775, forward strand.
CCTTCCCGGCCCAGCCCGCTCTGCTTGACGCCGCCCAGCGGGGCGAAGACCGCCGACGGCACCGGGTCGTTCACGCCCAGGATCCCGGCCTCCAGCTGGTCGCCGAGCCGGGCCGCCCGGCCGAGATCGCGGGTGTAGGCATATGCGGCAAGGCCCATCTCTGTCTGGTTGGCACGGGCGATGGCTTCGTCCTCGGTGGCGAAGCGGAACAGCCCGGCGGCCGGGCCGAACACCTCCGTGGTGGCGATGCCGACATTGCCGGGCACCTCGCCCATCAGCACCGGCGGCGCGTAGCAGCCCTTCCCCGGCAATGCGAAATCCCGGGTCAGCCGCTGCGCGCCCGCCGCCACCGCCTCATCGACCAGATCACGCACCGCGTTCACCCGGGCCTCGTCGATGAGCGGCCCGAGGCCGGGCGGCGGATCGGCCAGCGGGTCGCCGACCGACATCGAGTCGACCGCGGCCACGAGCTTGCCGGCGAACTGGTCGTACACGCCGTCCTGGACCAGGAACCGGTTGGCCGCGATGCACGACTGGCCGTTGTTGCGGAACTTCGCGATGAGGGCGCCCGCTACTGCGGCGTCGACGTCGGCGTCGTCGAAGACGAGGAAGGGCGCGTCGCCGCCAAGCTCCAGCGCGGGCCGCACGATCCGCCGCGCCGCCAGCGTCATGATCTGCCGCCCGACCGCGGTGGAACCGGTGAAGCTGACGACCCGGACGCTCTCGTGGGCGAGCAGCGCCTGGCTGATCTCACCGGCCGGGCCGTGCACAAGGTTGGCCACGCCCGCTGGGAAGCCGGCGCGATCCAGGCAGCGGAACATCTCCACCACGGCCAGCGGCGCCTTCTCCGAGGCGCGGGACACGGTCGTGCAGCCCGCGGCCAGCGCCGCTGCGAGCTTGCGGGCCTGGATGGAGACCGGAAAATTCCACGGCGTCAGGCACACGGCGACCCCCGCTGGCCGACGGCTGACCAGGTGGCGGCGGCCCGGCGTCTCGGGCGCGAGCAAGGCTGAGGCCGGGCGCCGTGCCTGCTCGCCGAACCAGCGGAAGAACTCGGCAGCGAAGCGGACCTCCGCCACGCCTTCCGGCAGGCGCTTACCCGATTCCCTGGCGAGCAGCGGGCCGATCTCGCCTGCCCGGCCCGCAAGGTCGCTGGCCAGGGCGTGCAGCAGGTCGCCACGTGCCCGCCCCGGCGTGGCAGACCAGGCCGGGAAGGCGGCAGCGGCAGCGTCGGCCGCGTCGGCCGCGGCTGCGGCGCCGCCGTAGCTGATGCTGCCCACCACCGACCCGTCGGCGGGGCTGGTGACGTCCAGCCGGCCGGCGCGGTCGGTCCAGCTTCCGTTGATGTAGGTAGTCGCGGGCGCCGTCACGCCGACCTGCCGCCGTCATGCATGTCCAGCCACCGTCACGCCGACCGCGGCCGCCGCCATGCCTGCCTACCCGGGCCCGCCGTCATGCGCTGGGGTAAAGCTTGGTGATGACGAACTCGCGGTGGCCGAGGGCCTCCGCGCAGGTGTGCCGGCCGTTGATGGTGCGCTCAACCAGGCGGTACAGCCGCTCCCCGCTCTCGGCCAGCGGGTACTCGCGCCGTAGCAGCCCGGAGCAGTCCAGGTCGATGTGCTCGGCCATGGTTTGCGCGGTGCGCGGATTCGCGGTGAGCTTGATCACCGGCTCGACCGGGTGCCCGACGATGTTGCCCTGACCGGTGGGGAACAGGTGCACGACCGCCCCGGCCGCGGCCATCAGCGTGATGCACTCGGCAGCGGCCGAGGAGGTGTCCATGAAATTCAGCCCGCGCCGGGTGGGAGCCTCTGCCGCCGCAAGCGCGTCCACCACCGGCCGCGACCCGGTCTTGGCGATGTTGCCCATCGCCTTCTCCTCGATCGTGGACAGCCCGCCGGCGATATTGCCCTGCGTCGGCTGCGAGCCGAGCAG
>JAIRTY010000686.1 GCA_031254715.1 Nocardiopsaceae bacterium
CCAGCGGCGGGCCCCGGCGCCGGGCTGGCACAGGTCCCACATCAGCAGCGCGAGCAGCGCCAGGTTGACCTGGCCCAGGTACAGCGTGCGGATCACCGGCTCGGTCCAGAACACGGCCGCGGCGGCCAGCAGCGCGGCGCCGAGCCGGGCGCGGCCGGCGTAGCCGAGCCCGCCGAACACCGACCACAGCGCCGCCACCAGGCAGGCGATGCCCGCCGCCACGCTCAGGCCGGGGAGCACCGGCCAGGGCACGAACGAGATCAGGGCGAACACCACCGCCGCGAACGGCGGGTAGGTGAACTTCAGCGCCAGCGTGCCGAGGCCGGTCCACTGGTACAGCGGCGCGGCCAGGCCCGGCTGGTAGGCCGGGCGGACGTGCCGGACGATGAGGCCGCCGTCCCGGTACACCGCCAGGTCCACGGGGTCGATGGTGGCGCGGAGCGGGTGGCTCAGCCGGTAACCCAGGTAGCTGGCCAGCACCAGGCCGAACGCGACCGCCCCGGCTGCCAGCAGCCGCCCGCCGCGGCCGCGGCCGGCGGGCAGCCGGGCAGGCGCGCCGGTGAGCGTGCGGCCGGGAACGGGTCCCACCTGGCCAACCTTAGAGGGACCGGCGCCCGGGCGGAGGCTGTGGTCAGGGCGTGTCCCGCAGCGGCGCCGCTGCGGTCAGTCCTGCATCCAGTGCGGGCGGCGGAACATCTGGCCCAGCCGCTCGTGCAGCGAATCACCGATCTCGTCGAGCGCGCTCACCCGGTACACCGCCGCGCCATCCGGCGGCGGCAGCCGTCCGGCCTCGGCGTCATCCATCAGGATCCGGATATGGCGGATGGTGATCAGCTCGATCTGATCGGCGGCGATGAACCGCAGCCCCCAGTCGGTCGCGATGACGATCCCGTCGAAGCCGCCGGCCGGTACCTCGAGCACGTGCTCCAGGGTGCCGATCTCGCGCCCGCTGCTGCTGAACACGGGAGAGCCGGGCACGGCAGCCTGGTAGGAGACAGCCTCCTCGGTCATGCCGCCGCTCACCTCCTCGGTGCGCCAACCGCTCCCGCTAGTGATCTTCTTACCCGTCCCCGGCGGCATGCACCTGCCCGGTGCCGCCGGCGGCGGCCTGCCGGGAGGGGGCCAGCTCTTCGAGGATCTCCTCCGCCCGGGCCGCGGCGCCCGCCGGGTCCGCGTCCGGCGCCCCGACCAGCGGGTCCCAGTTGAGGTCGTAGAAGAGCTCGGTGACACCCTGGCTGGCCAGCCACCCGGTGTCGGCGCGGATGTCGTCGAAGCTGCCAGACAGCAGCACCCGGCCGCCCCCCTCGGGCACCGTCGCCGGGCTGCCGGCCCGCACCACCCCGCGGCAGATGATCCGGACCGCCGCCGGGTCCCGGCCCGCCGCCGCCGCCGCGGACCTGACCTCCGCGATTCCCTCGGCGATGCGGGACAGGTCGGCGCGGCTGGAGGTGAGCCAGCCGTCGGCCAGCCGTCCCGCGCGGCGAAGCGCGCGCGCGACGCTGCCGCCGAGCAGCACCGGCGGGCCCGGCCGCTGCACCGGCCGCGGCGCCACCCAGCCGGCCGGGACCTGATAGAACTCGCCGCGGAACTCGTCCCCGGCTCCCGCCCACAGGTGACGCAGCACCGCGATGTACTCCTCGGTCCTGGCCCCGCGCCGGTCCATGGCCGCGCCCGCCGCCGTGAACTCCTGCGGCAGCCAGCCAAGGCCAAGCCCCAGCTCCGCCCGCCCGGACGAGAGCACATCCGCCGTGACTGCCTGCTTGGCGAGCACCGCGGGGGAGAGGTAGGGGGCGTTCACCACCGCGGTGCCGAGCCTGATCCGGGTCGTGGCCGCGGCCAGGTAGCCGAGCGTGACCATCGGGTCGAGCACGCTGTGGTAGACCGGCTCCATCGCCGAGCCCTCCGGCACCAGCAGCCGCTGGAATGTCCACAGCGTGGCGTACCCGGCAGCTTCCGCCCGGGCCGCGAAGGCCGTCAGGTTGTCCGGGGTCGCCCAGGCGCCGGACACCGGGGCTCCGAAACCGAGCTTCATGCCCTCACTGTAGGGCGCGGGCGTGCACCTTCACCGCCCGAATCACAGCTGCGCCGCGCTCGATGCAAGCGGCGGGCGGCTCGTCACGCCCCGACGGTAACGTCCCCGGCCGGCCCGCCGGCGGCGCCCGCCGACGGCTCCTTCCCCAGCGCGGCGGCGACCTGGTCGCGGACCACGACCCGCTGGATCTTCCCGGTGGCGGTCTTCGGCAGCGCGGTCACCGTCAGCACCGACCGGGGGCGCTTGAACGCCGCCAGCGCCTCCCGGCAGAACGCGATCAGGCCCTCCTCGTCCACCTGCTGGCCCGCGGCTGGCACCACGCACGCCACGACCTGTTCCAGGCCGTCGGCGTCCCGGCTGCCGACCACCGCGCACTCGGCCACCGACGGGTGCTGGATCAGCCGGGCCTCCACCTCCATCGGCGACACCCAGATCCCGCCCGCCTTGATCATGTCGTTGGAGCGGCCCAGGCAGGTGTAGAAGCCGTCGGCGGACCTGGTGTAGGTGTCGCCGGTGCGCAGCCACTCGCCCTGGAACACCTGCCGGGTGACGGCGGTGCGGCACCAGTACCCGGTGGCGATGGAGTCGCCGCGCACCAGCAGGCTGCCAGGCTCGCCGTCGGGGACCGGGCCGCCGTCCTCGCCTTCCAGCCGGGCCTGGTAGCCGGGCACCACGGTCCCCGAGGTACCCGGCCGTACCTCGCCGGGCCGGTTGGAGATGAAGATGTGCAGCGCCTCGGTGGAGCCCAGGCCGTCGATGATGTCCACCCCGTACCTGCTGGTGAACCGGCGGTAGATCTCGGCCGGCAGCGCCTCGCCGGCCGAGGTGGCCAGCCGGACCGGGGCGAACCCGGCGGCGGGCGCGCCGGAGTTCAGCAGCGCGGTGAAGAACGCGGGGCTGGCGAAGAACAGGGTGGGCCGGTCGGCGGCGAGCCGGGCGGCCGCCCCGGCCGGGGTGGCCCGGGCCGGGTCGAGCACCGTGGTGGCGCCCGCCGAGAACGGGAAGAACAGGGAGTTCCCGATCCCGTAGGCGAAGAACAGCTTCGCCACCGAGTAGCAGCGGTCATCCGGCCGGATGCCGAGCACCTGGCTGGCGTAGGTCTCGCAGACCCGGGCGATGCTGCCGTGCCGGTGCATCGCGGCCTTCGGCGTCCCGGTGGTGCCCGACGTGTAGAGCCAGAAGCCGGGGGAGTCGAACCAGGCCGGGTACGGCGCGGCCGCCCCCGCCCGGCGGCCCTCGGCCAGCACCTCGTCCCAGTCCCGCAGCTCGGTCCCGGCCGGGGCGGCAGGCTCCGGGCGGCCGGAGCCGGGCTGGCCAGGGTCGTCCTGGCCGGATGGCCGGGCCAGGATCAGGGTGCGGGCCTCCGGGGCCGAGCCGGCCGCCTCGCGCACGGCGGCCGCGCACTCGCCGGTCGCCACCACCACCCGGGCCCGGCAGTCGCGCAGCAGCTCGCCCAGCTCGGCGCCGTTGTACATGGTGGAGACCGGCACCGCGACCGCGCCCATCCGCAGCAGCGCCAGGAACGTGAGCACGGTTTCCGGCCGGTCGGTCATGACCAGCATGACCCGTTCCTCCGGCCGCACCCCCAGCGCGGCCAGCCCGGCGGCCAGCTGCCCGGTGCGCTCGGCCAGCTCCGCGTAGGTGAGCTGGCCCGCCGGCCCGGTCACGGCGGGATGGTCCCCGCGGCCCGCCTCGAGCTGGCGGTCTACCAGGTAGGTGCTGGCATTGAACAATTCGGTGGCCATGGCCGGACCCCATCCGCCCTGGTGATCAATGGACATATCTTCTACAGGCAGCTCGCGCACCGTCAAGAACTTGTAGAACGGCCCGGCTGCGGGCGGCTCCCCGGCTCGGCCGCCCGCGCGGCCAGGCCGGGGTAGACGGCGAGGGCGTTGCCGGCCAGCACGCCAGCCAGCACATCCTCGGCCAGGCCGAGGCCGGCCACGGCGCGCGCGTTGCGGGCTATGCCCGGCACCCCGGGCCAGTCGGTCGCGAAGATGAACTTGCGGGCCAGCCGTTCGAAATCGAACCGGGCGTAGTAATCGGGGAGGCGGTGCGGTGGCAGCCCGGACAGCTCGATCCACACCCGCTCGTGCAGCATGGCCAGCGACGCCGCCGCGTCATACCACCAGCCCCGCCCGCCGTGCGCGAGCACCACCGTGAGGCCGGGAAAGTCCCGCAGCACCGGCAGCAGCAGCGCCGGGTCGGCCATGGCGTTGTCCGAGCCGGGGAACGAGCTGGTCCCGCAGTGCACCACCACCGGCAGGCCCGCCTCGGCGCAGGCCTGGTAGGCGGGGTAGAGCATGGGATCGGCCGGGCTGAACCCGCCGTGGACCGGGTGGATCTTGAGCCCCCCTGGCGGGGCATTGCCCGCGAGCAGCTCCGCCTGGCGGCTCAGCTCCGCGGTCACCGGGTAGTGCAGGTGCGGGTTGATGTTGGCCAGGAACCCGAACCGGCCGGGACTGTGCTTGAGCAGCGGCACCAGGTCCTCGGCCGGCTGGATGCCGGTCACCTTCGGGCTGTACTCGCACAGCAGGATCGCGAGGTCGACGCCCTCCGCCGTCAGCAGCTCGTCCAGCGCCTGCGGGATGACGGCGCCGTCCGGCCCGTACGCCGCCCGCCACCGCCCCTGCCCGAACCGGTCCGCCCACTCCAGCCAGGCGGGCTTGAGGGTCGGCAGCCGGGCCGGGTGAAGATGGGCGTCGATCAGCATCCGGCCGTCCAGCATGACGCTCCCTCCTG
>JAIRTY010000690.1 GCA_031254715.1 Nocardiopsaceae bacterium
CGGGGTCCACGGGGGGGAGGCATCGGCCCAGGTGGCGTCGGCGGGCGCTGGCCAGGGACTCCAGGCGGTCCTGCTCGATATGGACGGCCTGCTGGTGGACTCCGAGCCGCTGTGGTTCGAGGTCGAGCGCACGGTCATGGCCCGGCTGGATGGGCCATGGAGCCCGGCCGACCAGGAATACCTCATCGGCGGCTCGCTGGACCGTTCGGTGCGCTACATGCTCGGCAAGGCGGCCAGGCCCGCCGAGCCGGCCGTGGTCGGGCGCTGGCTGGTGGACGGGATGGCGGCGCTGGTGCGGGACCAGGGAGTCCCGCTGAAGCCGGGCGCTGCCGCCCTGCTGAGCTCGCTGGCCGCGGCCGGCATCCCGACGGCGCTGGTCACCTCGGCCGAGCGGGCGATCATGACCGCCATCATCGAGGTGACCGGCCTTGCCGTCGATGTCACCGTGTGCGCGGAAGACGTGACCAGGCGCAAGCCCGATCCCGAGCCCTACCTGCGCGCAGCCGCGCTGCTCGGCGCCGACCCGGCCTGCTGCGCGGCGCTGGACGATTCGCCCACCGGGGTCGCCTCGGCGGAGGCGGCCGGCTGCGCCGTGGTGGCCGTACCGAGCGTGCCGATCCCGCCCGGCGACGGCAGGCTCATGGTGGCGTCGCTGGCCGAGGTGACCCCGGGCACCCTGAAAGATCTTGTTCAGAATCGGTGCCTATGACAAGAAAATACTGATTCGATCACAATCAAGGCACGACATTCCGCTAGATCTGGCGCACTGAGTAAAGACAGTGCATTCTCCGGCTAACGCCCGGTCGATGCTTCTCTCTGCGTGACCGGGGGTCTCCTTTTGTATCCGCCGGGGTGGCAGGAGTGCTGGCTGAATGACTGCGCCGATTGAGGTCAGCGGCGACGCGGCAGCGGCACCCGAGGCCGTCCTTTCCGGGGTCAGCGCCAAGGTCGTGGAGGGCCGCTCACTCGGCCAGATCGCCTGGCTGCGGCTGCGCCGGGACCGGGTGGCGATGACCGGCGGGGTGATCGTGCTTGTCCTCGTCGTGGGCGCGATCATCGGCCCGCTCTTCGTGCAGGACCCCAACACCTACCACGCGGGCCTGATCAACCCCACGTTCAGCCGGCCCAACGGCGCGTTCGGGGGCATCAGCCTGGCGCACCCGCTCGGGCTCGAGCCGGTCAACGGCCGCGACATGCTCGCGCGGATCGTGATCGGCGCCCGGTACTCGCTGCTGATCGGATTCCTGGCGACGGCGCTGGCGGTGGCGCTCGGCGTGCTGATGGGCGTGATCGCGGGTTATTTCGGCGGCTGGGTGGACTCGGTGATCGCCAGGGCGATGGATGTGTTCCTGGCGTTCCCGCTGCTGGTGTTCGCGATCGCGCTGGTCGGGGTGATCCCCAGCTCGGCGTTCGGGCTGTCGGGCAACACGCTGCGGGTCACGCTGCTGGTGTTCATCATCGGCTTCTTCGCCTGGCCGTACATGGGCCGGATCATCCGCGGCCAGACCCTGTCACTGCGGGAGCGGGAGTTCGTGGACGCCGCCCGCAGCATGGGGGCCCGCGGCCCCTACATCCTGTTCCGCGAACTGCTCCCGAACCTGGTCGGGCCGATCCTGGTCTACTCGACCCTGCTCATCCCCACCAACATCCTGTTCGAGGCGGCGCTCGACTACCTGGGAGTCGGGATCGTCCCGCCCACCCCGAGCTGGGGCCAGATGCTGGCCAATGCCGTGCAGCAGGGCTTCTTCTCGGTGGACCCGATGTACATGGTCGTCCCGGGCGTGGCGATCTTCATCACGGTCATGGCGTTCAACCTTTTCGGCGACGGGCTGCGCGACGCGCTGGACCCGAGAACCCGGTAGCCCGTACGGCGACTTTGCTCACCAGCAATCGACAGGAGGCGTTATCAGGCCATGAAGAGACACAAGGTACTCGGCCTCGCCGCGGTAGGCGTGGCCGGCGCGTTCGCGCTGGCAGCCTGCGGCGGCAGCGGCGGGACGGGGAGCAGCAACAAGTCATCGGCGGCGTTCAACGCCGCCGTTGGCGCGGTGTACAGCCCGTCCAGCCACAAGGGCGGGACGATCGTCTTCGACAACAGCAGCGGCCCGGACTCCACCGACGCCGGCAACACCTACTATGCGTTCAACCTCAACTTCACCCGGCTCTACGCGACCCCGCTGACCACCTACAAGTCCTGCCCGGGGAAGTGCGGGGACCAGGTCGCACCGGGGCTCGCCACCTCGCTTGGCACGCCCAGCAACAGCAACAAGGTGTGGACCTACCACCTCAAGCCGGGCGTCAAGTTCGAGGACGGCACCCCCGTCACCTCCCAGGACGTGAAGTACGCGGTCGAGCGCACCTTCGACCGGAGCGTGCTGCCGAACGGGCCGAGCTACTATGCGACGCTGCTGGCCGGGAACGCGGCCCACTACCCGGGGCCGTTCAAGCACCGGTCCAAGAACCTCATGGGGCTCACCGCGATCACCACGCCGGACTCGTCCACTGTGGTCTTCCACCTGAACCAGCCGTTCGCTGACTTCAACTACGTGGTGGCGTTCCCCCAGTCCGCGCCGGTGCCGCCGGCCAAGGACACCGGCGCTGACTACCAGAAGCACCCGCTGTACACCGGGCCGTACAAGTTCGCCAGCTGGCAGCTCAACAAGCAGTACACGCTGGTGCCCAACCCGCAGTGGAACCCGTCCTGGGATCCGCAGGTCAAGCAGCTCCCCAGCAAGATCATCGTGAACCTGAACGTGAACGCCAACGACGTCGACAACCGGCTGCTGGCGGGCGACGTCCAGATGGACCAGCCAGGCACCGGCGTCCAGGCCGCGGCCCGGGCCAAGATCCTTTCCAGCCCGTCGCTGAAGGCGAACTCCGATGACCCGGTCACCGGGTTCATGTGGTTCTACTACATCAACACCAAGGTCAAGCCGCTCGACAACATCCACTGCCGGATGGCCATCGAGTACGCGGCCAACAAGACCAACCTGCAGACCGCCTACGGCGGCCCCTACGGAGGGTCCATCGCGTCCACCGCGATGCCGCCGACGGTGCTTGGCTACAAGAGCTTCGACCTCTACCACGCGCTGAGCAAGCCGGGCGGTGACGTCGCCGCGGCCAAGCAGCAACTCCAGCTGTGCGGTCACCCGAGCGGCTTCAGCACCAACATCTCCTACCGCAGCGACCGCCCCCGCGAGCCTGCCTCGGCGCAGGCGCTGCAGAACGCGCTCAACCAGGTCGGCATCAAGACCACGCTCAAGGGCTACACGGCCGCGAACTACTACAGCAACTTCGCCGGTGTCCCGAACTACGTGCACAGCCACCAGATCGGGCTGGCGGCAGGCGGCTGGGGCCCGGACTGGCCAGACGGGTACGGCTGGGGCTGGGCGCTGTTCGACGGCAAGTCCATCGTGCCGGCTGGCAACACCAACATCTCCGAGCTGAACGACCCGCAGATCAACAAGTGGTTCGTGCAGATGCAGGAGGCGACCAGCGCGGCGGCGCGGGATTCCTTCTCGCAGCAGATCGACATGCAGGTGATGAAGGACGCGGTCATCCTGCCGGCGACCTACAACAAGGCGCTGCTGTACCGCAGCCCCAAGCTGACCAACGTCAACGTCAACAGCTACTACGGCATGTACAACTACGGCACGCTGGGAGTGAAGCAGTAACCGCCCGGACTGCCAGAGAATCAGTCAGCTAACAAGCGAAATCGCTGGTGCCCCGGCCGGTGAACCGGCCGGGGCACCAGGGGAGACGCAGTGATCACTTTTATCGTCCGGCGGCTGATCGCGACGGTGTTCCTGCTGATCATCGTCAGCATCATCACTTTCGCGATCTTCTTCCTGCTGCCCAAGCTGGGCGGGCAGACCACCTATGGCCTGGCGACCCAGTACGTGGGCCGGAACCCCACCCGGGCCGCGGTGCTACAGGTCGAGCACCAGCTCGGGCTGAACCAGCCGGTGCAGGTGCAGTACTGGCATTACCTGAAGGCCATCGTGGCCGGGGAGCACTACACATCCGGGCCGCAAAGCGTGTACTGCCCCCCGCCGTGCTTCGGCTACTCGTTCAAGAGCCAGCAGCCGGTGTGGCCGCAAATGGTCAGCGACGCCCCGGTGACCCTGTCGCTGGCGATCGGCGCGGCGGTGATCTGGCTGGTCAGCGGCGTAGCGGTGGGCGTGGTCTCGGCGCTGAAGCGGGGGTCGCTGATCGACCGGCTGTCGATGGGGACGGCGCTGGCGGGGATCTCGCTGCCGATCTTTTTCACCGGCCTGATCTCGCTGCTGCTGTTTTCTTACAAATGGCCGGTGTTCCCGAACGTGGAGTACGTCGGACTGATGCAGGATCCATTGCTGTGGGCGCGGAACCTGGTGCTGCCGTGGATCACGCTGGCGTTCCTGTACTCGGCGCTGTATGCGAGGCTGACGCGGGCGGGGATGCTGGAGACGATGAGCGAGGACTACATCCGCACCGCCCGGGCCAAGGGCCTCGCCGAGCGGAAGGTCGTGCTCAAGCACGCGCTGCGGGCGGTGCTGACGCCGATCATCACGATCTTCGGCATGGACCTCGGCCTGCTGCTCGGCGGCGCCATCCTCACCGAGGTCACGTTCTCCCTGCACGGCCTCGGCCTGTTCACGATCGAGGCCGTCCAGAACCAGGACTTCCCCGAGATCATGG
>JAIRTY010000755.1 GCA_031254715.1 Nocardiopsaceae bacterium
GTCCTCGCCGATGGTCTCCTCCAGCCGGCCCCAGCGCGGATCCCTCGCCACGTCCAGCACCGGGGCCAGGCCCTGGTGGACCCCCAGCGCCCGCATGCTGTGACCGATCGCCGCCGCCATCTCGCCGACCAGCCCCGGATCGAACGAGGCGCCCCACGCCAGCGGCGTCGGGAAGATCGTGGCCTGCCACGCGTTGAGGCCGGTCAGGCACTCCTCGTGCGCGATCGCCGGGATGCCGAACCGGCCGGCGGCCACGATCTGGGACTGCAGCCCGGCCAGCGCCCGCAACCCCTCGGCGGGAGTGACCGGCCTGGTCCCGTAGACCCGGGTGAGCTGGCCGAGGCCGGACCGGATCAGCTCACCGAACGGCGGCACCTCGCCGGCGAACTCGCCCTGCAGCGGCGCCACCCCGCCGGGGTCGCCGGGGATGCTCAGCCACACGCCGACCAGCTGGCCCAGCTTCTCGGCCAGGGTCATCCGCGCCAGCAGGTCGCTCACCCGCTCCGCCGCCGGCCGGGACTGGTCACGCCACGGCTCACCGGCGGCGTCGTGCGCCCGGTGCCCGACGGTCGCGGTCGCGCCGGGGGCAGCGACGCCAGCAGGACCGTCGGCGGATGAGTGCGGGCGGGCGGGATGGGCGGTCATGCCGGGCGAACCCTCGTCTCTGGGTCAGGCCGCGCCCCGGGCCGGGCGGCGGTACGGAACGCCGGTACCCGCGGCGGCGCGCTGCCGGGAGCGCGGACCCGCCTCACGCGGCCGGCCGGGCGGCGGACTCGCGGATGATCAGCTCGGTGGACAGCTCGACCCGCCGGCTGCGCAGCGGCACGCCATCGATGAGCTCGCCCAGCATCCCCGCGGCGGCCCGGCCCATCTCGGCCAGCGGCTGCCGGACCGTGGTCAGCGGCGGTGACACCCAGCGCGCGGCCGGCAGGTCATCGAATCCGACCACGCTGAGGTCCTGCGGGATGCGCAGCCCGCGCTGCCGCGCCGCCTCGTACACGCCCAGCGCCTGCTGGTCGCTGCCGGCGAAGATGGCGGTCGGCGGCTCCGGCACGCCGAGCAGTTCGCCGCCTTGCACGAAACCGCCCTCGTGCTGGAAGTCCCCGTTCCGCACCAGTTCCGGCCGGTAGGTAAGACCAGCCCGCTCCAGCGCCGAACGGTAGCCGTCCACCCGGGCCCGGCTGCACAGGTATCCGGCGGGCCCGGTGATCGCGGCGATCCGCTGGTGCCCGAGCGCGACCAGATGGTCGGTCGCTGCCAGCCCGCCTGCCCAGTTGGTGGCGCCCACGCTCGGCAGGTCCGGGTCGGGCATGTTCGCGGGGTCGACGACCACCAGCGGGATGCCGTCCTCGCGGAGCTGCTGCAGCTGCGGCTCGGTCAGCTCGGAAGTCACCAGGATGACCCCGTCGGTGTCGTGGCTGGCGAGCGCGCTGGTCCAGCTCGCCGGGCGGGCGCTGCCGTGACGGACCGACGACACGGCGGCACCCATGCTGTGAGCGGCGCACCAGTCTTCCACCCCGCGCAGGATCTCTACCGCCCACGGGCTGTCGAGGCCGTTGAAGACCAGGTCGATGAGGCCGGCCCGGCGGCCCCGGCGCGGCCCGGGGCGCTGGTAGTTCAGCTCCCCGAGCAGCCGCTCCACCCGGGCGCGGGTCTCGGGGGCCACGTCCGGGCGCCCGTTGACCACCTTGGAGACCGTGGGCAGCGACACGCCGGCCTCGGCCGCGACCACGGCCAGGGTCGGCCGCCGCCGCGCGGCCCGGTCCCGCCCAGCGGCCCGCGCAGGTATAGCCGGGGGGGACACAGAGCCACCCCGGGAGATGCCCCCGGACCCCGATGGCCCAGGACCCCCCCGCGTGGGCATGACCACGGCCTCACCAGCTTTCCGCAGAGGCGGCCGCGGGCGGCTCGCCTGGTCTTCGAAAGTAATCGGCGCGAGTATCGTACTAGGTCCCTGCCCCGCTTGCCCAGTTCCGTGACGGGCGGCATCAGCCCCTCCTGGCAAGACCATTGCAGGTAGTGACGCTTTCCGGCCACTATCAGCGCCGCCGCCGGCGCGGGATGGTAACGAGTCCGAAACAAGGGCTTGACCGGTCATAGGGGGCTTCCTACGATGACGGCACGCCGAAATATTGCTGAAGCTTTCGACAGCGGATCCTGCCGCGGCCGGCTCGCGAGCGGCTTGCCGCCTCGCGGTGCCCCTCCACGTCTGGCCCCATCGTCAGGAGATGACCACCATGCGCAGCACCCGGAGATTGGCTGCTACCGCCGCGGTGGCGGCAGCGGTGCTCACCGCCGCCGCCTGCGGCAGTGGCGGCGGCAACAGCAGCAGCGCCGGCACCGGCGGCAAGGCGAGCGGCCCTGTCACACTCAGCTGGTGGCACAACGGCAACACGCAGCCACTCCGCGGGGTCTGGCAGCAGGTCGCCAACTCGTTCCACGCGGCCAACCCGAAGGTGTCGCTCAGCATCAACCCGTTGCAGAGCGACCAGTTCAAGACCAAGATGCCGCTGGCGCTGAAGTCGAACAACCCGCCGGACATCTTCCAGCAGTGGGGCTCCGGCCAGGAGGCGACCCAGCTCCAGTCCGGCAAGCTGGCCGACCTCGGGCCCTACGACTCGAGCTGGATCAGTGAGCTTGGTACCTCGGCGAAGGGCTGGCAGGTCAACGGCAAGCAGTACGGGGTTCCCTATGACCTGCACGTGGTGGGCTTCTGGTACCGGAAGGACGTGTTCGCGAAGGCGGGCATCATGTCCCCGCCCGCGACGATGGCCGACCTGAACGCCGACATCAGCAAGCTCAAGGCGCACCACATCGACCCCGTCGCGGTCGGCAGCAAGGACCAATGGCCGGACGCGTTCTTCTGGGAGTACTTCGCGCTGCGGGAATGCTCCGCCACCGCCATCCAGCAGGCGATCAAGGGGATCAACCTCAGCGCGCCATGCTTCCTGAAGGCGGGCCAGGACATGACCGCGTTCATGAACACCCACCCGTTCCAGCCCGGGTTCCTGAGCACTCCTGCCCAGACCGGCGCGGGCAGCTCGGCCGGGCTGCTCGCGAACGGCAAGGCAGCCATGGAACTGCAGGGGGACTGGGAGACGACCGTGACTCCCGCGCTCACCAGCGACAAGCACCTCATATCCCAGTTGGGCTGGTTCCCCTTCCCCAGCGTGCCCGGCGGGGCCGGCGACCCGAGCGCCGTGCTGGGCGGCGGTGACGGCTTCTCGTGCACGACCGGGGCACCCGAGCCTGCCTGCGCCAACTTCCTCAAGTACGTCGACAGCGCCCCGGTGCAGGAGAAGCTGGTAGCGAAGGCGAACGTCGGCCTGCCGGCGAACAGCGCTGCCAGCAGCGCGCTCACCAACTCCGCGCTTAAGAGGGTGGATCAGGCAGCCAAGGCGGCCGCCTACAACCAGACCTACTTCGACATCGCCCTGCCGACCAACACGGGCCTGGCGCTGGACCAGGCGATCGCGAACTTCTTCGCGGGCAAGGCCACGTCGCAGACCGTCGTCAATTCCGTGAAGGCCAATTCGGGCCACTGATGACCCGCGTCCAGAGTGCTGCGGTGACGGCCGCGCCGGGCTCGCCTGGCGCGGCCGTCACCGGCCCCCGGCGGCCGCGGAGCCGGATGCGCATGCGGACCGAGCTGGCGATCCTGCTCGGCCCGCCGCTCGTGCTCTTCATCGGGTTCGTGTTCGTCCCGATCGTGATCGCCGCCTGGTACAGCCTCTACAACTGGAGCGGTTACGGTCCGCTGACCGACTTCATCGGGCTGCACAACTACGGTGACGTGCTGTCCGGCCCGGTCTTCCATCAGTCGCTGCTGCACAACGTGATCATCGCGGTGCTGTCGGTGCTCATCCAGCTCCCGATCAGCATCGGGCTTGCCCTGATGCTCAACCGGCGGATGCGCGGGCGGACAGGGCTGCGCCTCGCCGTGTTCACGCCGTACGTTCTGTCCGAGGCCACGACGGCCGTGCTCTGGCTGCTCCTGCTGGAGCCAAACGGGTTCGTCGACCAGTTCCTGCAGTCGGTCGGGCTGGGCGGCCTTGTCCACCAGTGGCTGGCCAGTACGAGCCTGGTGCTTTACACCCTGTTCTTCGTGATCACCTGGAAGTACATCGGCTTCGGAATCGTCTTGCTGCTGGCCGGCCTGCAGGGCATCCCGGCCGAGCTCCGCGAGGCGGCGGCCATCGACGGGGCGACCCCGTGGCGGATTACCCGCCGGGTGACGCTGCCGCTGCTCGGCCCCACGGTCAGGATCTGGATCTTCCTGTCGGTCATCGGCTCGATGCAACTGTTCGACCTGGTCCAGATCATGACCGACGGAGGTCCGGCAACCGCTTCGAGCACGACGGTGTACTACCTGTACGCGAACGGGATCCAGCGCTACCAGTTCGGGTTCGGGAGCGCGGTCGCCGTGGTCCTGTTCATCATCTCGTTCGTCTTCGCGCTGATTTACCAGCGATTCGCGCTGCGCCGGGACACCGCTGGCGCACTGACCCGGGCCGTGGGGTGAGAACAGCATGTCAGCAACGAGCCTGACCTCCCATGCCGCGGGCCAGCGCCGGGGCCATGGGTCCCGCCCGCGGCGCACGTGGATCACCCTGCCAGCGACCTGGGTGGTGATCCTGGTAGTGCTGGGCCTCACGCTGGTGCCCATGCTCTATGTGATCATCGGCGGCTTCCGTACCACCGCGCAGCTGAACACCAG
>JAIRTY010000826.1 GCA_031254715.1 Nocardiopsaceae bacterium
CGGATGGCACGCGCCGTCACCGCCAGCCGCAAGGCGACCGCCGGCGTCGTGCTGCTGGTGCTGTTCTGCCTGGTGGCGGCATTCCCCGGGGTGATCGCCCACGACGATCCGAACGCCCAGGTCTACCACCGGCTGCTGGGAGTGTCCTCGGCGCACCTGCTCGGCACGACCGCCCTCGGCCAGGACATGTTCGCCCAGATCGTGTACGGCACCCGGCCGGTACTGCTGATCGCGTTCGGGGTGGGCCTCGGTGCCACCCTGGTCGCGATGCTGATCGGGGTGGCCGCCGCCTATCTCGGCGGTGCCTGGGACGGCGTGCTCGGTGTCCTCACGGACGTGCTCCTGGTCATCCCGCTGTTCCCGCTGCTGATCATCATCGGCAGCTACCTGCACGGCGCCGGTACCGGGGTGATGATCGCGGTCATCACGCTGACCGGCTGGTCCTACACCGCCCGCCAGCTCCGGGCGCAGGCGCTGTCGCTGCGCAACCGGGACTTCCTCGAGGCCGCGCGGGTCCGGGGCGAGCGCAGGCTCTACATCGTCATCGTGGAGATCATCCCCACGATGACGTCGCTGCTCGTTGCCAGCTTCCTGACCAATGCGCTGTACGCGGTGCTGTTCTCCTCCGGCCTGCAGTTCATCGGGCTCGGGAACCCGAACGTGACCAGCTGGGGGACGATGCTGTACTGGGCCGAGAACAACGAAGCCTTCCAGGTCGCGCCATTGTGGATCATCGCGCCCGGCGTGTGCATCGTCGCCCTGGGCGCGGCGTTCGCGCTGCTCAACTACGCGTTCGATGAGATCGGCAACCCGGCGCTCCGGCCGGTCCGCAGCATGCGGGCGCGGGGCGGGCGGGGCCGGCCAGAGTCAGCGCGCCGGAGGATCAGTGTCAAGACCACTCAGTGACGGCGCTCCCGGCGTCGCCCCGGCGCCGGGGCCGGCCGATGCCATCCTCAGCGTCCGTGACCTGTCGGCCGAGTACGTGATGGAACGCGGGACCGTGCTCGCTGTCGACCGGGTCAGCTTCGAGGTCGGCCCGGGCGAGTTCCTGGGCATCGTGGGCGAGTCCGGCTGCGGCAAGTCCACGCTGCTGTTCGCCATCGCCGGGCTGCTCACCCCGCCCGCCGTGGTCAGCGGCGGCAGCGTGCAGTTCCGGGGGCGCAGCATGGTCG
The DNA here is from genome assembly GCA_031254715.1 of Nocardiopsaceae bacterium. GTDB lineage: Bacteria > Actinomycetota > Actinomycetes > Streptosporangiales > Streptosporangiaceae > JAIRTY01. The sequence continues at coordinate 1,173 of JAIRTY010000826.1, forward strand.
GGCTCACCGACCGGGAGCTGGCGGCGGTCCGGTGGAAGGACCTGTCGGTGGTGATGCAGAGCGCGATGAACGCGCTCAACCCGGTCAAGTCGATCGGGGCGCAGTTCGCCGACGCGCTGCGGGCGCACGGCGCGGCCTCGAAGGAGCACATCGCCGGCCGGTCGGCCGAGGTGCTGCGGATGGTCGGGATCGACCCGGTGCACCTGCAGAGCTACCCGCACCAGCTGTCCGGGGGCATGCGGCAGCGCTCGATGATCGCGATGGCGCTGCTGTTCACCCCGGAACTGGTGATCATGGACGAGCCCACGTCCGCGCTCGACGTGGTCGCGCAGCGCTCGCTGATGGTCCAGATCAAGGAACTGCAGCAGCAGCTCGGGTTCGCTGTCATCTTCGTCACTCACGACATGTCGCTGGTCAGCCACTTTTCCGACCGGCTGCTGGTGATGTACGCCGGGCAGGTGGCCGAGTCCGGCCCCACCCGGCGGGTGTTCGACACGCCGCTGCACCCCTACACCGCGGGCCTGATGGAGGCGTTCCCGTCGATCCGGGGACCGCGGGTGCCGCTGACCGGCATCCCCGGCAGCCCGCCCAACCTGGCCCGGCTCCCGGAGGGCTGCCGGTTCGCCGACCGGTGCCCGCAGGTGATGCCCCGCTGCCTGGCCGGGCCGCCGGAGCTGTACGAGGTGGATGGGACGCTGGTGCGGTGCTTCCTGCACGAGGAGGCGGCACGGCATGACTGAGCTGACCGGCCGCCAGCCAGCGGCACCGGCAGACGGCGCCCCGCCGCTGCTGGCGACCGAGAAGCTGACCAGGCACTTCAAGATCGGCAACGCGCTGTCCCGGCGCACGCTGCACGCGGTCGACGACGTGGACCTGGCCATCGGCGAGCGCGAGATCGTGGCCCTGGTCGGGGAGAGCGGCAGCGGCAAGTCGACCATCGCCCGGCTGCTGGCCAGGATCCACAAGCCGACCGGCGGGGAGATCTACTTCCAGGGCAAGCCGCTGTCGGGGCTGCGCTCGCGGGCCGCCGAGCTGCGCTACCGCAGCGACGTGCCGATGGTCTTCCAGGACCCGTTCAGCTCGATCAACCCGGTGTTCCGGGTCTCGCACGGGGTCATGCGCTGCCTGGCGCTGCACCGGCCCGAGCTGTCCGGCCAGCAGCGGCAGGAGGAGGCGGAGCGCGTCTTCACCGCCGTCGGGCTGACTCCCGCCGCCGAGGTGCTGCAGCGGTTCCCGCACGAGCTGAGCGGCGGGCAGCGTCAGCGGGTCGGGTTCGCGCAGGCGCTGGCGATGCGGCCGAAGCTGATCCTGGCCGACGAGCCGGTCTCGATGCTGGACGTCTCGATCCGGATCGGCCTGCTCAACCTGATGGCCGGGCTGCGCGACGAGGAAGGCGTCTCGGTCCTCTACATCACCCATGACATCGCCAGCGCGCGGTACGTGGCCGACCGGCTGATCGTCATGTACGCGGGGCAGATCGCGGAGTCCGGGCCGGCCGAGGAGGTGCTCGCCAGCCCGCGGCACCCCTACACCCAGCTGCTGCTGTCCGCGGTGCCCGACCCGCGGGCCGCGCTCGCGGTGGGGGCGGAGACCGACCGCGGCGAGCCGCCCAGGGTGATCGACCCGGTCCCTGGCTGCCGGTTCCGCTGGCGCTGCCCGCTCGCGATCGACGAGTGCCACCGCGTCACCCCGCCGCTGCGGCCGCTGCTGCCCGGGCGCAGCGTCGCGTGCCATGTGGCGCAGGCCGACGCGGCCACGGAGGCGTTCCGGTGACGCGGGCCCAGGACGTGGCATCCGGCCGGGACGCGGCGCCGGCCCCTGGTACGGCGCCGGTCCTGGATACGGCGTCAGCCCCGGATACCACGCCTGCCCTGGACCTGGTCGCTTTCGGCACGGTGTTCCTTGAGGTCGTCTTCGGCCACGTGCCGCTGCCGGGCCCGGGCGAGGAGGTGTTCGCTGACGAGTTCGCCGTCTCCTGCGGCGGCGGCGGGGTCACAGTCGCCACTGCCGCGAGCGGGCTGGGGCTGCGCGCCGGCCTGTCGGCGCGGCTGGGCGACGACCTCGGTACCCGGGTGGTGCAGGAGCACTGCCAGCGGGCCGGAGTCGACCTGTCGGCGTCGCGGTACGTGCCGGGGCGGGTGGCCGGCATCACGGTCGTGCTGAACTTCGACGGCGACCGCGCGTTCGTCTCCTACGTCCCGCCCCGCCCGCAGGAGGAGTGCCCGGACGCCGACCACTGGCTGGAGGTCCTGCGCCGCTACCGCCCGGCCTGGTGCTACCTGCACGCAGAACCATGCGTGATCGGGCTGCTGGAGGAGGCCAGGGCGCTGGGTGTCCGGGTCGCCCTCGATGTCGCGCTCAACGACATCGCCAGCCACCCGGAAGCGGTCGTGAGCTGCGCCCGCCGGGCGGATGTGTTCCTGCCCAACGCCGACGAGCTGCTGCGGCTCACCCGGGCCGGGTCGGTCGCGGCAGCGCTCGACGAGGCGGTCGGCTGGAGCCGCTGGGTGGTGGTGAAGCGGGGCGCCGACGGCGCAGTGGTCGCCGACCGGGCCGGCCGGACCGAGGTGACCGACGGCATCAGGCAGGTCGAGGTCAGGGACCGGACCGGTGCGGGCGACGCCTTCGCCGGGGCGCTGATCGGGGCGCTGTCCCAGGGCGCGTCGATCACCGAGGCCGCGGTGGCGGGGAACGAGGCAGGCTCGCAGACCGTCAGCAAGCTGGGCGCGGTGGGGGAGGTCCAGGTGGAAGGGCTCAGCGCGGCCGCGCCGCTGGTGGCGGCCGTGCTCGGGGAGGCGGCACGGGAAGCGGCTGCCGGTGCCGCCCGGGAAGCCGCGCAGGAAGGGGATGCACCCGGGTGAAGCTCGCGGTTCTCGGCGGCGGCGGGGTGCGGATGCCCGCGTTCGTGCGGGGGGTCCTGTCTCAGCCGGAGGCCGGCTTCGACACGATCTCGCTGTTCGAACCGGACCGGCTGCGGCGCGACACGATCGGGCGGCTGGCCGCCGGGCTGGCGGCCGCGCTCGGCCACCCCGGCGTGGTCGAGGTGACCCCGGACGTGGAGGCGGCCTTCACCGGCGCCGACTTCGTGTTCTCGGCGATCCGGGTGGGCGGGGACGCCGGGCGGGTCATCGACGAGGAGGTGGCGCTGCGGCACGGGCTGGTGGGGCAGGAGACCACCGGGCCCGGCGGCTGCGCGATGGCGCTGCGGACGATCCCGGTGGTGCTGTCGTACTGCGAGATCCTCCGGCGGTGCTCGCCCGGCGCGGTGCTGATCAACTTCACCAACCCGGCCGGCCTGATCACCGAGGCCATCTCCCGGCAGGGCAGCGTGCGCGCGGTCGGGGTCTGTGACACGCCGAGCGGCACGCTGGACCGGCTGGCGGCGTTCCTGGACGCCGACCTGGAAGAAGCCGGGTTCGGTTACGGCGGCCTCAACCACCTAGGCTGGATCACCTCGTTCCGGGCCGGGGGCGAGGAGCAGATCGGCACCCTGCTGGCGCGCTATCCGGAGCTGCAGCGGTTCGATCACCGCTTCGCCATGTTCGACCCGGCGCTGGTGCGCAGGCTCGGCGCGATCCCCACCGAGTACGTGTACTACTACTACGAGCCCCGGCAGTACGTGAACGCGGTCCGCCGGGCCGGCGCCAGCCGGGGGGCTGACGTGCAGCGCCTCAACACCGAGCTGCTGGCACAGGTCGGCAAGGCGTTCGACAGCGGCGGGCTGGCCGAGGCGTGGGCCGCGTACTCGCTGCTGATGGGCGTCCGCCACGACACCTACATGCGGACCGACACCGAGGGCGACAACGGGCAGCAGCAGGCCCGGACGGACCGGGCGCAGGCCGGCCCGGCCGAGCTGAGCGGCGCCCGGCCCGGCGGCTACGAAGGCGTCGCGCTGCGGGTGATCGACGGGCTGACCGGCCGCCGCCCCGGCCGGGTGATCGTCAACACGGTCAACGGCGCCAGCCTGCCGTTCCTGCGCCCCGGCGACGTGGCCGAGGTGCCCGCGCTGGTGGACGGCAGCGGCGTGAGCCCGCTCGCCGCCGGCGAGCTCCCCGGGCCTGCGAGGGCACTGGTCAGCCAGGTGAAGGAGTACGAATGCGAGCTGGCGGAGGCCGCGATGACCGGGGACGCGGACCGGGCGGCGCTGGCGCTGGCGCTGCACCCGCTGGTGCCGGGAGTGACCGCGGCCAGGGAGCTGCTGGCCGCCTACCGTGAGCGGCACGGCCCCCACCTTGCCTACCTGCACTGACGCACATCTGATGCGATACGGAGCCTGTTCATGAAGGTCGCGGTGATCGGCGGCGGGTCCACCTACACCCCCGAGCTGGTGGATGGGATGGCCACCCTGGCCGGGGAGGTCAAAGTCACCGAGCTGGTGCTGGTGGACCCGGACCAGGCCCGGCTGGCGGCGGTCGGCCCGGTGTCGGCCCGGATCATGCGGGCGCTCGGCCACCCGGCCCGGGTCCGCTGGACCACCAGCCTGGACGACGGGCTCGACGGCGCCGGCGCGGTGCTGCTGCAGCTGCGGGTCGGCGGCCAGGCGGCCAGGAACCGGGACGAGACCTGGCCGCTGGAGTACGGCTGCGTCGGGCAGGAGACCACCGGGGCGGGCGGGCTGGCCAAGGCCCTGCGCACGGTCCCGGTCGTGCTCGAGATCGCGGACCGGGCCCGGCAGCGGGCCGACCCGTCGGCCTGGATCATCGACTTCACCAACCCGGT
>JAIRTY010000037.1 GCA_031254715.1 Nocardiopsaceae bacterium
AGCCGCCAACGTACCCCGCCAGGGGATCTGCGGGGCGCCCGGACGGGCCGGGCCTCGGCGGGCGCCGGTGACGGTGTAACTTCCATACCAGGCACGATCCCGGCCCGTCACCCGCCGCCCGCTGGACTGCCCTGGCAGTTCCTGAGTGCGCGGCGGATTTTTCGATAAAAGGTACGAATGAACACTGAACTCAGCTCGTGGTGCGAGTCCCTGCTGCCCCGTCCCGGCACGTCCGAGGTGGCGATCCCGGCCCCCGGCGAGGGCCCCGGTTACTGGGCCGGCGCGCCCAGCGCCGCGGTCGGGGATGACGGCATCTACCTCGCCTACCGGCTGCGGCGCCCGGTCGGCGCTGGCCGCGGCTACGGGATCACGGTGGCCCGCTCGGACGACGGCGTGCACTTCTCGCCGCTGGCCGAAGTAAGCAGGGAACAGGTCCACGCCGAATCACTCGAACGGCCGAGTCTCGTGCGCAGCCCGGCGGGCCGCTGGCGGCTCTACCTGAGCTGCGCCACCCCCGGGACGAAGCACTGGCGGGTCGAGCTGCTCGAAGCCGATCACCCGTCCCGGTTCGACGCCGGCCAGAGCCTGGTGGTGCTCCCCGGCGACGCCAAGACCGGGGTGAAGGACCCGGTCATCAGGCACCGGGACGGGACCTGGCAGTGCTGGGCCTGCTGCCATCCGCTGGCCGACCCGGACGAGGCCGACCAGATGGTCACCGACTATGCGACCAGCATTGACGGCATGGAATGGACCTGGCACGGAACAGCGCTGGCTGGCCGCCCCGGTTACTGGGATGCCCGCGGCACCAGGGTCAGCGCGGTGTGCGAGCAGGACGGCGGCATCGTCGCCTTCTACGACGGCCGTGCCACCTCGGCCGAGAACTACGAGGAGCGCACCGGCGTCGCGACCGGCACCGAGCCCGCGGCGCTGGCGGCGCTGGCGGCGCTGGGCGCCCGCCCGGCCGCCGAGTCGCCGTACCGGGGCGGCGGGCTGCGCTACCTCACGCTGCTCGAGCTGCCCGGCGGCGGATACCGGCTGTACTACGAGCTGACCCGGGCGGACGGCGCCCACGAGCTCCGCACCGAGCTGCGGCCCGCGCTGCCTCCCGGCTAATCGCGGGGGCTGCTGGCGGGGCTGGCCGTTGCGGGCCTGGAACTGCCCGGACGGGCGGCTGCCCACCAGCCCGCCGGATCGCTCCCGCGGCTGCAGCCAGTCGCCGAAGTCCGCCTCGGTGGCCTTCTCCAGCAGCCGGACGTCATCCTCGAAGTACGGCAGCACGGCCTGCCGCTGCTGCCAGGTGAGCGGCTGGCGGCTGCCCCCGCCCTGCTGCAGGAACCGCTCCAGCGGGGTCGTCAGCACGGTACCGGCGCTGCCAGGCAGGTGCCGGCTCACCGTCGCGGTGCCGCGCAGCATCCGGGCCAGCGCCCGGTGGCCGGGCGACCGCGCCGGGTGGGCGGTGACGTTCTCCCGCGGCACCTCAGTGACCAGCCCGGCCGTGATGCCGAGGAACCCGCAGATCCGGTCCAGCGCCCGGCCGGGCGCGTCCACCAGCTCGCGGTAGCGCAGCACCAGCACCTGCTCCCGGCCGAAGACGGAGAACAGGTGGTCGAGTTGCTGTCCGTACCGCCCCAGCCGGATGTAGTGCCAGAACGGCGCCCAGTCCGCCGCTACCCGCCGGTCCTCCGCGGCGCAGGCGCGGACGAAGTCGCCCACCGGCTCCAGCCCGGCCGACCACAGGTGGGTCCAGTTCGAGTGCGCCCGCTCGACCGGGTCGCGCAGGATGACGATGAGCCTGGCGTCAGGGACTGCGGCCCGGATGCGCCGGTGCGCTGCCTGGTCGTACAGGTAGAAGGGGGTGGACTCGCCGCGCAGCGAGCCGGGCGGCGCGGCGTCGAACAGCGCCTCGTAGTCCTCCCGGCGCCAGATGTGCTCACGGTAGGTCTGGATGTCTCCCGGCCCGCCGCCGTGGCGCGGCGGCGGGCCGTCCGTCAGGAAGTGCTTGGGCTCCTTGACGTGCGACATGAACAGCGCGGGATGCTGCGCCAGCGCGGCGTGCAGGGCTGTCGTGCCGGCCTTGGGAGCGCCGATGATGAGGAAATCTGGCAACGGCATGGGAGGACCTCCTCGGGGCGAGGGGGCTCGGCAGGGAAATCTGTATTCCCGATATTAGAACTAGGATTTCCTGGGCGGTAGCGACAGCCGGGCGTTGCCGCGCGGCAAGCGGAGGCATCCCCCGGATGGCGGCATCGCCCCCGGCACGGACCTTGCCGTTCCCGCGCGGGTCCCCGGGCGGTGGGCGCCGGAGCCCTGCTGGGCGGCCGGCGGCCGCAGCGCGCATAACGGGCAGGGTTCCCGCTCACGACCGCGTCATGCCTGTTTCGGGAGAGTTTGCCCGGGGCCGGGATCCAGGCCGGAGCCACGGCCCCGGGCGGGCACGGTCCCGGCGCCCGGGGGAGGGACGCCGGGACCGTGCTGCTGGCTGCCGTCAGCGCCGGTTACGGTCAGGCAGCTGGCTGCGAAGTGCCGGCCGGGACGGCGTCCTCGGCCGCCGGCAGCGAGGCGCCAGGGACCTGCGCGCCGGTCAGGTCGGACCGCCGCACCCGGATCGCCACCAGGGCCACCACCAGGCCGAGCAGCGCGATCCCGGCCGAGACCAGGAACCCGCGGGAGAAGCCGGTGGCGAGCGCGTGATGGTAGATGACCGCCGGGATCTGGCCGGAGCCCCCGCCCGCCGGCGGGTGCCCGGCCCTGGCTGCGGCGGCGGTCAGCTGGCTGCGGACGCTGTCGGCGACCGCGGTCCAGGCGACGGTGCCCAGCACGGCCAGCCCGAGCGCGCCGCCCACCTGCTGTCCGGTGTTGAGCAGGCTGGATGCCAGGCCGGCGTCCCGCTCCGGCACCCGGGACAGTGCGACCAGCGTCAGCGGCATGAACAGCATGCCCAGGCCCGCCCCGGCGACCAGCGACGGCCCCAGCAGCCCGCTCGCGTAGCTGCTGTGCTCGCCGATCCGCGACAGCCAGAACAGGCCGCCCGCGCCGATCGCCGAGCCCGCGATCAGCAGCGGCCGGGCGCCGATCCGCGGCACCAGCTGGGCGCCGAGCCCGGCCATCGCCATGACCACGGCCATCATCGGCAGATAGGCCACGCCGGTCTTCAGCGCGCTGTAGCCCCACACGTTCTGCACGAAGACGGTCAGGAAGAAGAACATGCCGAACATCGCGGTGCCGACGCACAGCATGATCAGGTAGGCGCCGGACCGGTCCCGGTTGCGCAGGATCCGCAGCGGCATCAGCGCGTGCCTGCTGCGCGCCTCGATCACGGCGAACGAGGCCAGCAGCACGACCGCCGCCGCCAGCGAGGCGATGACCTTGGTGTCACCCCAGTGCGAGACGCCGTTCGGGCTGGTCGCGGCGCTGGACAGGCCGTACACCAGGGCGGCGAGGCCGAGCGTGCCTGTGATCGCGCCGGGCAGGTCGAACCGGCCCGGGTGACGAGCCGACTTACCCAGCACCGCGGGCGCCGCCAGCGCCACCGCTATCCCGATCGGCACGTTCACGAACAGCACCCACCGCCACGACAGGTAGGTGGTGAGCAGCCCGCCGGCCAGCAGGCCGGCCGAGGCGCCGCCGACGCTCATGGCCGCGTACACGCCCATGGCGCGGTTGCGCGGCGGGCCCTCAGGGAAGGTGGTGGAGACGAGCGACAGCGCGGCCGGTGCCACGATGGCCCCGCCCACCCCCTGCAGCGCGCGGGCGCCCAGCAGCCAGGCCTGGGTGGTGGCGAACCCGCCCAGCAGCGACGCCGCCGAGAACAGGATGACCCCCGCGATGAACACCCGGCGGCGGCCGAGGATGTCACCGGCCCGGCCCCCGAGCAGCAGCAGCCCGCCGAAGGTGAGCGCGTAGGCGTTCACCACCCACTCCAGGCCGGTGCCGGAGAAGCCGAGCGCGGTCTGGATGTGCGGCAGCGCCACGTTCACGATGGTCGCGTCCAGCACCACCATCAGCTGGGCGGTAGCGATGACGAGCAGGGCCAGCCCGAGCCGGCGCGGAGCCGGCGCGGCCGTGGCCGGGGGACTGGCCCGTCCGGTCACAGAATCGGCCGAAGACATGAAAACCTCCTGTGAAAAGGCGTAGTGAACCCCGTCGCGGCCCCCTGGCCGCGAAGCCTTCTTTAGATATGACGGGGATCAACCGGAAATTGTGACGGGAGACAGGACCGTCTTTCATCGGCGGACCGGGAGATCGTCTCCCCCGTGCCGGCCGCTGCGCCCGCGTCAGTCAGCGGGAGCGGCTGGCGTCAAAGACGATGCTCACCTCCTGTCATCGGTTCCGGCAGCGGCGCGGCCAGGTCCGTGTCCCTGGCCGCGGCCGGGAGCATCTTGCGCATCAGGCCGAGCAGGCAGGCCTGCTCGGCCTGATCGAGCGTCTCCCGCCACGGCATGCGCGACTGCACCTCGGCCGCCACCCGCTGCTTGAGTTCCCGGCCTTCGGGAGTGAGCACCAGCCGCTTGACCCGGCGGTCCGCCGGATCGGCCTCCCGGGTCGCCAAGCCGCGGCTGGCCAGCATGTCAGCGACGCTGGTGACGAACGAGGGGTCGCAGTGCATCCGCCTGCCCAGTTCCTTCATGGGCAGCGGCCCGTCGAGCCAGTGCAGGGCCTTGATGAAGACGGTGGGGACGCTGCAGCCGCGCGCCACCTGCTCGCCCTGCCCGAGGAAGTAGACGATGAGAGCGCCGAAGGCTTCCAGGAGCTCATCGTCGACCCGTCCGTCCTCGGTCCCGGCGTCCACGTCGCCTCCGTCTCCTGGCTGACTAGCTCAATAATTGAGTAACTCAACCGTAGGCAGGGTTAGTTGAGTTAGTCAAGCTATTTTCAGGCGGGGATTTCCGGCGGCCCGCAGATCAGGGGACCGGGAGATCAGGGGACCGGCAGGTGGGGGACCGGCAGGTCAGTGGAGGAGGTCCCGGACCGCGAGCACGGTCAGCACCAGCAGCCCGATCGAGAGCAGGGCGCTGCGCAGCCGGACCTTACGGAGCGAGGGGATCCGGCCCTTGTAGGTCTTGATGTCCCCGTGCGCGGCGTGCGCCTGCCGCGCATGCCAGCCTGCGAACGCCCCGATCGCCAGGATGATGAACGCGAACGCGATGGTGCCTGCTGCCATGGGTGCCCCTCCCGTCGGCATCCCGTCACCGCCGCGAATCCCGCAGGTCCTGCGGTGGTGCCACCGGTTTCCAGCTTCCCGGCCCGCGGTGCGCTGCGCGGGGAGCCACGCCGTGCCGCGTCAGTCCCGGCTTGCCTGCCGCCCGGCCGCGACCCCGCCCAGGCGTGCCGACGCCGCCCGGGCTGGGCATGAACCCCCGTCAGCTGGCGCTGGACGCGGCCCAGATGTTGATACCCGCCTCCACCGCATCCCGATCAATCGCGGCCAGCTCCTCGCTGGTCAGCGGCGGCCCGGCGAGGGCAGCGAGGTTCTCCTCCAGCTGCGCCACGCTGCTGGCGCCTATCAGGGCCGAGGTCACCCGCTGGTCACGGAGCACCCAGCTGAGCGCGAGCTGGGCGAGCGACTGGCCGCGGTCGCTGGCGATCCCCGCCAGCGACCGGATGTGGCCGAGATTCGCCTCGCTCAGCTGGTCATGTGACAGGCTCCCCGGCTGGCTCGCCCGCGAGCCGGCCGGGATCCCGTCCAGGTACTTACCGGTCAGCAGGCCCTGCGCCAGCGGCGAGAACACGATGCAGCCTGCGCCCTCCTCGTCCAGGGTTCCCAGCAGGTCGGGCTCGATCCAGCGGTTCAGCATCGAGTAGGACGGCTGATGGATCAGGAGCGGCACGCCGGCCTGGCGTAGCAGCGCTGCCGCCTGCCTGGTCCGTTCCGCGGAATAGGAGGAGATACCGGCGTACAGGGCGCGGCCGGAGGTGACCGCGGTCACCAGCGCTCCCATCGTCTCTTCCAGCGGCGTGTCCGGGTCGGCCCGGTGGCTGTAGAAGATGTCGACGTAGTCGAGCCCCATCCGGGCCAGCGACTGGTCCAGGCTCGCCAGCAGGTACTTGCGCGACCCGTGGTCACCGTACGGGCCCGGCCACATGTCGTACCCGGCCTTGGTGGAGATCACCAGCTCGTCGCGGTAGCGGCGGAAGTCCTCCCGCAGCAGCCGGCCGAAGTTGCGCTCCGCCGCCCCGTACGGAGGTCCGTAGTTGTTCGCCAGGTCGAAATGGGTGACCCCGAGGTCGAAGGCCCGGCGCAGGATGGCGCGCTGCGTCTCCAGCGGGCGGTCGTCGCCGAAGTTCTGCCACAGGCCGAGCGAGATCGCCGGCAGCTGGAGGCCGCTGCGCCCGCAGCGGCGGTAGGCGATGCGATCGTAGCGGTCGGCGGCGGCGAGGTAGGTCATGGTGAGAGTCTGGCACCGGCCAGGGCCGCCGCCCCGGCAGGGCCGGCAGCAGCCCGCCGCTGCTGGCAGGATGAGATAGTTGCGAGAGCGCAACCATTCCGGCAGTGCAAGCCCCACCAGGAAAGAGGACGGAATGTACGACGCGATGATGGCCGAGACCATCAGCATCACCGGTCACGGCGGTGACCAGGTCGAGGCTTATCTGGCCCGGCCGCTGGGCCCGGGGCCGTTCGGCGGCGTGGTCGTGATTCACCACATGCCCGGCTACGACGCGGAGACCAAGGAGATCACCCGGCGGTTCGCCACCGGCGGTTACAACGCGATCTGCCCGAACCTCTACACCCGGGAGGCGCCCGGCGCCAGCCCGGACGACGCCGCGGCGGCCGCTCGCGCCCAGGGCGGGGTCCCGGATGAGCGGCTGGTGGGCGACGTCGGGGGAGCGGCGGCCTATCTGCGATCGATGACCAATTCCAACGGCAAGGCCGGCACGATCGGCTACTGCTCCGGCGGCAGGCAGTCGTTCCTGGCCGCCTGCAGCCTGCCGCTTGACGCGGCCGTGGACTGCTACGGGGCGTTCATCGTCGGCACCCCGCCGGAGGGGATGCCGCTGAAGGTCGGCCCGATCGCGCACCTGGCCAAGGACCTGTCCTGCCCGCTGCTGGGGCTGTTCGGGAACGAGGACCAGCACCCGTCGCCGGAGGAGGTGGACGAGCTGGACAAGATCCTCACCGAGGCCGGCAAGGAGCACGAGTTCCACCGCTACGACGGCGCGGGCCACGCCTTCTTCGCCGTGAACCGGCCCGCCTTCCGGCCGGAGGCGGCGGTGGACGGCTGGCAGCATATCTGGGACTTCTACGGCCGCCACCTGGCGGGCTGAGGGGCTGGCATGTGCACGTACCTGACGGAGAAGGTCCAGGTCGCTGGCAGCGGCAAGGGCGCGGCCGGCTGGTTTCCTGTGACCGACGCAACGGTCTACCTCGACCACCCCCAGCACGCGCCAGCCGAGCACACGCTCAACATCGACTTCCTCAACCCTGGCCAGGGCCCGTCGGCCCGGGTCGCGGTGGAACTGACCCCGGCGTCGGCCCGGGCACTGGCCACCGCCATCGAGTCGGCCCTGGCGTCCGCGCCAGCGGACCTGGTCTAGAGCGCGCCTGACGGGCGCCCGGGCGACGCCCCGCGCGGGTGCGGGG
>JAIRTY010000041.1 GCA_031254715.1 Nocardiopsaceae bacterium
GACCAGGGCGGCCAGGGCGGTGACCGGCGCCGCCGGAGCGGCGGCGGCCGGCGTGATGACCAGGCCCGCGGCAATAACGACGGCGACGGCCAGCGGCATGACCAGGGCGGCGGCCGGGGCGATGACGACTCCGACGGCCGGGGCGGCCGCCGGGGCCGTGACCGGTACCGCAACCGGAACCGGCGCCGCGGTGAGCGGGGCGGCGACTCCGAGCCGGTGGTCACCGAGGATGATGTGCTGATCCCGATCGCTGGCATCCTCGACGTGCTCGACAACTACGCCTTCGTGCGCACGACCGGTTACCTGCCGGGCGCCAACGACGTCTACGTCTCGCTGTCCCAGGTCCGCAAGCACGGGCTGCGCAAGGGCGACGTGATCGAGGGCGCGGTCCGGCAGCCACGGGAAGGCGAGCGGCGCGAGAAGTTCAACGCGCTGGTGCGGCTGGACAAGGTGAACGGCCTTGACCCCGAGCAGTCCCGGGCCCGGCCGGAGTTCTCCAAGCTGGTGCCGCTGTACCCGCAGGACCGGCTCCGGCTGGAGAGCGACGCGCCCGCGCTCACCACCCGGATCATTGACCTGATCAGCCCGATCGGGAAGGGCCAGCGCGGCCTCATCGTGTCGCCGCCCAAGGCCGGCAAGACGATGATCCTGCAGGCGATCGCCAACGCGATCACCAAGAACAACCCCGAGTGCCACCTCATGGTCGTGCTGGTCGACGAGCGGCCGGAGGAAGTCACCGACATGCAGCGGACGGTCAAGGGCGAGGTGATCCACTCCACCTTCGACCGGCCGGCCGAGGACCACACCACCGTTGCCGAGCTCGCCATCGAGCGGGCCAAGCGGCTGGTGGAGATGGGCCACGACGTGGTGGTGCTGCTGGACTCGATCACCCGGCTCGGGCGTGCCTACAACCTGGCCGCGCCCGCCAGCGGCCGGATCATGTCCGGTGGCGTCGACTCCACCGCGCTCTACCCGCCGAAGCGGTTCTTCGGCGCGGCCCGCAACATCGAGCACGGCGGCTCGCTGACCATCCTGGCCACCGCCCTGATCGAGACCGGCTCGCGGGCCGACGAAGTGATCTTCGAGGAGTTCAAGGGCACCGGCAACATGGAGCTGCGGCTGCGCCGGGAGCTGGCCGACAAGCGGATCTTCCCCGCGATCGACATCGACGCGTCCAGCACCCGGAAGGAAGAGCTGCTGCTCACGCCGGAGGAGCTCAAGATCACCTGGCAGCTGCGGCGGGTGCTGCACGCGCTGGAGCCGCAGCAGGCGCTGGAGGTGCTGCTGGACCGGATGAAGGGCACCAAGAGCAACGCCGAGTTCCTGCTCCAGGTGCAGAAGACCATGCCGGGGAGCCAGTAGCGGGGGCGGCGGGCCCCGGGAATCCCGGCAGGCCCGGAAGCGTTCTCGCCTCTGGCACACTGTCAGCAGCAATGCGGTACCGGTTCACGCCCGGCCCGGTTCAGGAGCAGGGCGACCCGGCGACCGCCACAGACAGGAGTAACAACGTGAAGTCTGGTATCCACCCGGACTACGTGGTGACGAAGGTGACCTGCAACTGCGGGAACACGTTCACCACCCGTAGCACCGAGCGCAGCGGCGCCATTCACGCCGACATCTGCTCGAACTGCCACCCGTTCTACACGGGCAAGCAGAAGATCCTCGACACCGGCGGCCGGGTTGCCCGGTTCGAGCGCCGGTTCGGCAAGAAGGCAGCGGGCGGCAAGTAGCGCCGAGCAGGCACGCCACCGGGCGCAGCCGATTCCGGGCTGCCCGGTGGCGTGCCTGATCATGCGCCAGTGCCCGGGCCCGTATCCGGCAGCGGAGGGAAGCGATGTTTGACCGGCTCAGTGAGCTGGCAGACGAGCATGCCGCGCTGGAGCGCCAGCTCGCCGACCCCGCCGTGCACGCCGACCCGGACCAGGCCCGGTCGCTGGGCCGCCGCTACAGCGAGCTGACCCCGATCATCACCGCCTTCCGGGAGTGGCAGCAGGCCGCCGGCGACGAGCAGGCAGCCCGCGAGCTGGCCCGGGAGGACTCCTCGTTCGCCGCCGAGGCAGAGCAACTCGGCGAGCGCCGGGCCGCGCTGGAGGACCAGCTGCAGGCCCTGCTCGCGCCGCGGGACCCGAACGACGCCAAGGACGTGATCCTGGAGGTCAAGGCGGGCGAGGGCGGCGAGGAATCGGCCCTGTTCGCCGGCGACCTGCTGCGGATGTACCTGCGGTACGCCGAGCGCCAGCGCTGGCAGACGGAGATCCTGGACGCCACCATGACCGGCCTCGGCGGCTACAAGGACGCCACCGTCGCGGTCAAGGCCGCCCGGGCGGCGGCCGTCACCGGCGGTGTCTGGTCCAAGCTCAAGTACGAGGGCGGCGTGCACCGGGTGCAGCGGGTGCCGGTCACCGAGTCGCAGGGCCGGATCCACACCTCGGCCGCCGGCGTGCTGGTGATGCCGGAGGCGGACCCGGTCGAGGTCTCGATCGACCCCAATGACCTGCGGATCGACGTGTTCCGCTCGTCCGGGCCCGGCGGCCAGAGCGTCAACACCACCGACTCGGCGGTGCGGATCACCCACAAGCCCACCGGGATCGTGGTGTCCTGCCAGAACGAGAAGAGCCAGCTCCAGAACCGGGAGCAGGCGCTGCGCATCCTGCGGGCCCGGCTGCTCGCGCAGGCGCAGGCAGACGCCGACGCCCAGGCCGCGGCGCAGCGGCAGAGCCAGGTGCGCACCGTGGACCGCTCGCAGCGGGTCCGCACCTACAACTTCCCTGAGAACCGGGTCTCCGACCACCGGGTCGGCTACAAGGCCCACAACCTGGACCAGGTGCTCGACGGCGACCTGGACGCGGTGATCGCCGCGCTGACCGAGGCCGACCGGGCCGGTGCCGGCCAGCCTGTCGCCCAGGCGAGCTCGTGAGCCTGCTGCTCGACGAGATCGCGATTGCCACCGGGCGACTGGCCGAGGTGGGCGTGGACTCGCCGCGCAACGACGCCGAGATCATCGCGGCGCACGTGCACGGGGTCCGGCGGGGCGAGCTGCACCGGGTGCCCGACGCCGAGTTCAACCCGAAGTTCTGGAACGAGGTCGCGCGCCGCGCCGCGCGGGAGCCCCTCCAGCACATCACCGGCCTGGCCTACTTCCGTTTCCTGGAGCTGGAGGTCGGCCCCGGGGTGTTCGTGCCGCGGCCGGAGACCGAAGTGATGACCGGCTGGGCGATCACCCGGCTGCGGGAGCTTGACGTCGCCGAGCCGGTGGTCGCCGACCTGGGCACCGGCTCCGGCGCGATCGCGCTGGCGATCGCCCAGGAGGTGCCGCGGGCCCGGGTCCACGCGGTGGAGGCCGACCCGGTGGCGGCCCGGTGGGCGGCCAGGAACATCGCCCGCTGCAGCGAGGCGGCCCCGCACCTGGCAGGCCGGGTCACCCTGCACGAGACCGACTTCGGCGAGCCCGGCTGCCTGCCAGCCGGCGCGATCGACCTGATCCTGAGCAACCCCCCGTACATCCCGGTCGGCGCGGTGGTGCCGCCGGAGGTGGGGGAGTACGACCCGTCCGCCGCGCTGTGGGGCGGCCAGGACGGCCTCGGCCCGATCCGGGCCATCGAGCGGGCCGCCCAGCGGCTGCTGCGCCCGGGCGGCCTGATCGCGGTGGAGCACGGGGCGCCCCAGGGCGCGGCCGTCTACTGGATCTTCGCGGAGGAAAAGGGCTGGCGCGACACCCGCAACCACAAGGACCTGGCCGGCCTGGACCGCTTCGTCGCCGCCCGCCTGCCCGACGGGCTCTGAGCTTGCCCGACAGGCTCTGAGCTGCCTGACTGGCTCTGAGCTGCCTGACGGGCCCGAGCTGCCTGACGGGCTCTGAGCTGCCTGACGGGCCCGAGCTGACCGGCCCGGGCCTTGGCGCCGGGACGCCGGCCGGGCACCCGCCCCGTTCGGTATGAATGACCTGGCCGTTGGCGGCCCGGCCCGCACCTGCAGCCGCGCCAGGCCGCGCGGCGGGCGGTTCGCCGATGGCCGGAGCGCCGACGGAGGCGTGGAAGGATGGCATTCATGACCGAACGGTACGACTGCTCGGATGCCGCGCAGCGGGCCACCGGCCTGGCCGAGGCGGCGTCGGCGCTGCGCAAGGGCGAGCTGGCCGTGATCCCGACCGACACCGTCTACGGGATCGCGGCGGACGCGTTCGCGCCCGACGCGGTGGCCGGCCTGCTGGCCGCCAAGGGCCGCGGCCGGGACATGCCGCCGCCGGTGCTGGCGGGGTCGGTCCGGGCGGCCGCCGCCCTGGTGACCGACCTCGGGCAGACCGGCCGGGCGCTGGTGGAGGAGTTCTGGCCGGGCGGGCTCACCCTGGTCTGCCGGGCCAACCCGAGCCTGATGTGGGACCTGGGCGACACCATGGGCACGGTCGCGATCCGGATGCCCCTCCACCAGCTCGCCCTGGAGCTGCTGAAGGAGACCGGGCCGCTGGCGGTCAGCAGCGCCAACCGGTCCGGCGAGCCGGCCGCCGTCACCGCCGACGCGGCGCAGGAGCAGCTCGGCGACGCGGTCGCTGTGTACCTGGACGGCGGCGAGTGCCCGGGGCCGGTGCCCTCCACGATCGTGGACCTGACCGCACCGGTGCCGAAGCTGCTGCGCCGCGGCGCGATCTCCATCGACCGGCTGCGCGAGGTGATCACCCTGGCCGCCGAGGACGAAGCCGCCGAGGACGAATAGGCGAATGACCCGCGTCCCGGGTGCCCCGGCCTGCCCTCCGGGCCAGGCCGGGTGCCCTAGAGTGGGTGCTGATGCACCAGAACCAGCTGGGGACCATGCCCTAGGGCGGCGCTGTCATGCGTGAATACGTCCTGACGCTGCTGGCGGCGGCCGCGGTCACCTACCTGCTCACGCCGCTGGTACGGCGGTTCGCGGTGGCGACCGGGGCACTGCACGCTGCCAGGAAGCGGGATGTGCACACCAAGCCGACCCCGCTGCTGGGGGGCCTGGCCATCTACGGCGGGCTGGCGGCCGGACTGCTGGTGGCCAGCCGGCTGCCCCAGCTGAACAGCGTGTTCGCCGACAGCAGCATGGCCAAGGGGCTGCTGCTGGCCGGCGGGCTGGTCGTGATCATGGGGTTCGTTGACGACCGCTGGGGCATGGGCGCGATCAGCAAGCTGGCCGGCCAGGTGGCGGCCGGGGTGATCCTGGTCTGGAGCGGCGCCGAGGTGACCTGGCTGCCGGAGCCGAACGGCGGCACCCTGGGCCTGACCTCCGACCAGCAGATCGGGCTCACCATCCTGGTGGTGGTCGTCACCATCAACGCGGTGAACTTCATCGACGGGCTTGACGGCCTGGCCGCGGGCGTGGTGGGGATCGGCGCGGCCGCGTTCTTCATCTACTACTACACGCTCACCAAACGGCTGGGCCTGCCCGAGCAGACCGGCCCGGCGCTGGCCTCCGCCATTCTGGCCGGGGCGTGCCTGGGCTTCCTGCCGCACAACTTCCACCCGGCCCGGATATTCATGGGCGACACCGGGGCCATGCTGATCGGGCTGCTGCTCGCCTACGCGCCGATCTCCAACCTGGCCTCGCTGGACCCGGGCTCGCTGACCGACCACCCGGCGTACGCGACCGGCACCGTGAACCGGTTCGGCGCCATCCTGCCGCTGCTGCTGCCGGCCGCGGTGCTGCTGATCCCCTACACCGACCTGCTGATGGCGGTGGTGCGGCGGCTCCGGGCCGGCACCTCGGTGTTCACCGCTGACAAGAAGCACCTCCAGCACCGGCTGCTGGACATCGGCCACTCGCACCGGCGAAGCGTGCTGATCATGTACCTGTGGGCGGGCCTGTTCGCTGGCAGCGTGGTCTGGCTGTCGATCGTCCGCACCCCGCTGCTGATCCTGGCCGCCGTCACGGTGGGCGGGATGCTGGCGCTGCTGCTGGTGTCCATGCCGAGGCTGCGGCCGTGGGGCCGGTCGCGGGCGGATATCGCCGCCGCCCCTGCCAATGGCGCCGCCCCGGTCAATCCCGCCGCCCCGGCCAATGGCGCGGCCATCCCGCTGGCGGCGCCGGTCGGACGCCCGCCGCCGCCGGTGCGGCAGCAGGAACAGGTGCGGCAGCCGGGGCAGGTGCGCGCCGCCCAGCCCGGGCCCTCGTCCGTGGCGCCGCCGGGGCCCTCGTCCGTGGCGCCGCCGGGGCAGGCCAGGCACCGGCCGCCAGCGGCGGAGCCGCTGCCGCCGGGCGCGCGAACGCTGGGGACCGGGCCCGGTTAGGCCGGGCACGGTTTGCTGACGGCACGGCTAGGGCGTGTTTCAGAAGTCCGTTTGCGCGGTTAGCTGCGGTCGGCGAGCCAGGTGGTGAGGGTGCGGGCGATGCCGGCGGGGTTGTCGGTGGTGATGGCCTGGTGGTCGTCGCTGGTGTCGGGGTCGCCGTAGGCGAGTTCGAGGCTGCCGTCGGGCAGCAGGCTGACCGAGGCGTACCAGCCGTGGGTTTCGTCGGCGGGGTTGAGGGTGATGAAGCTGCCGGCTGAGCGGCCCAGCTCGCCGATCAGGCCCGCGAGCTGGTCTTCGGTGGGATCGTCGAGGAATTCGCCGGTTTCTGTGTCGGCGGTGAGGTGCATGCGGCGGGCTCCGGGCTCGCTGGGCGGCTGGCCGGTTCCCAGGATGGCACGCGCGCGCTGGTCACAGCCATTCGGTGAGCATCGCCACCCGGATAACCGCCTCATAGCGGACGGCGAGCTTGTCATAGCGGGTGGCCACCGCCCGGTGGCGCTTGAGCCGGTTGATGCCGCATTCCACCGCGTGCCGGTCCTGATACCGCCCCGGATCGAAGGCGGGCGGGCGTCCGCCCGCCGGTCCGCGGCGCGCCCGGTGACGTGCTTGATCGGCAGGTACCGGGATGGTCGCGCGGATGCCATGACAGCGCAGCCAGGACCGGATCGCGGCCGAGGAGTAGGCCTTATCGGCCAGCACCCGCACCGGGCGCAGCCGCGGCCGGCCCGGGCCGGTGCGGGGCACGCAGATCGCGCCCATGACCGCGGTGAACTGCGGCGCATCCCCGCGCTGACCGGCGGTGATCACGATAGCCAGCGGTTTCTGGCCCTGCTCACACGCCAGGTGCACCTTCGTGGAGAACCCGCCCCGCGAACGGCCCAGCCCATGATCGGCCGGCTCGATGCTCACTCCGCCGGGCGGCTCCCGCTGCCCGCCGCCGTCTTTACGGGCGCCAGCGGCGTGCTGGTGGGCCCGGCACACCGTCGAGTCCACGCTCACCTGCCAGCAGATCGCTCCCGCTGTCTCCGCCGCTGCCTGCAGCCCGGTGACCACCTGCCCCCAGGTGCCATCCCGCTGCCAGCGGCGGAACAGCCCATAGACCGTCTGCCACGGCCCATAACAGGCCGGCACATCCCGCCACGGCGACCCGGTCCGCACCCGCCAGCGGATCCCGTCAACCAGCTGCCTGCGCCGCAGGGCCGGCCTGCCCCGCGCCGACGGGGGAGGCAGCACCCGCTCCAGTCCGGCCCACTGCTCATCGGTCAGATCACCCCGGCCCACACCAAGATCATTTCAGTGCCAAGCCGCACCACGACCAACTTCTGAAACACGCCCTAGGTGACGGTACGGCTAGGTGACGGCACGGCAGTGGGGGGTAGGGTGCCGGGTTACGGGATCCCAGCCGGGCCCGTCGCCTGCGGCCTGCGGGCGCTCGGGGACGGCAAGCGTAGGAACTTGTGTGCTTTACGAAAACTATGTGTGTTCATGGCTGGACGGTGACCTGGTAAAGCGGTCCCCATGGAGCTTGTGATATCTTTCACGAGCGAGCAACTCGAAGCCGAATGAGGCGCTGGAGTCGAACCTAGATGCTGTCGAGCTACCCCCTGATCGCCCGGCGGGCCGCTATGTTCACCGCGGCCGCAGGCGTGATCATGATCGCGGTGAGCGCGGCGGTGGGCGGTGCCAAGGGCGCGGTCGGCGGCGCGCTCGGCGTCGCGCTGGTGGCCGCGTTCTTCGGCCTCACCCTGCTGGCGGTGAGCCTGGCCTCCCGGCGCAGCCAGCAAGCGGCGATGGCGACCGCCTCGCTTACCTACCTGGTCAAGATCATCGTCCTAATCTTCCTTGTCAGCAGGTTCCAGAACGCGACCGCCTTCGATGACAGGCTGTTCGGCCTGACGGCGATCGTCTGCGTGCTCGCTTATAGCGCTGCCCAGATTGGATGGTCAATGCGACTGAAGTCGCTCTATGTCGAGCCGGACCGGGAACGGTGACCCGTGGGACACCCCCGATTCCTGGACGGCGGACCGCTGCCCACGGGCAGCGCCGTCACCACGCGTGCGCCCCGCCATGAGCGACACCGGCCCGCCAGCTGGAGACCGGGCGGATCGAGGCCGGGAGAGCCGCGGCCGCCCGGGCCCGCCGCCGGTCGGCCCGGGCACCGGCTGGAGCGTGCTCAGCTACCTGATCGCGGGCATGGCGCTGTACGGGGCGATCGGCTGGCTGATCGGGCGCTGGACGCACATCGCTGTGCTGTTCCCGGTCGGCATGATCGCCGGGCTCGGCTTCGGGATCACGCTGGTGATCCTGCGGTTCCGGGCCCGCTGACGGCGGCAGCCGCAACCGCGCCGCCAGCCTGGCGCGGGGCACGGAGGGCTGCGGCGTGAGCGGAGTCCTGGCGGTCGCGGAGCACTGCACCCCGGAGACTGCGCATATCTACAGCGGCTGCGGCTATCCCGCGCCGTCGATCGGCGACTTCTTCTTCGAGCCGATCTTCAAGATCGGGTCCTTCGAGTTCACCAAGCCGATCCTGTACATGCTGGTCGCCGCCGCGATCGTGCTGATCTTCTTCTGGTTCGCGTTCGGTAAGCCGAAGCTCGTGCCCCGCGGCATCCAGAACCTCGGCGAACTCGGCCTGCTGTTCGTGCGCGACCAGATACTGCGCCCGCATCTCGGGAAGAAGGGCGACAGGTTCCTGCCGTTCATCATGTCGCTGTTCTTCTTCATCTGGATCATGAACCTGTTCGAGATCATCCCGGGCGTCATGTTCCCGCCGACCTCGAAATTCGCCTTCCCGTTCGGGCTGACGGTGATCGTGTGGGTCACCTACGTCGGGCTCGGCATCCGGCACCAGGGCCCGATCGGCTACTTCAAGAACATGGCGGCGCCGTCTGGCGCGCCGGCCTGGATCCTGCCGCTGCTCGCGCCCATCGAGCTGTTCTCGAACCTGCTGATCCGGCCCTTCACCCTCTCGGTCCGGCTCATGGCCAACATGCTCGCTGGGCACGTGCTGCTGCTGGTGTTCGCGCTCGGCACCTGGTACCTGTTCGACCTGTCCATAAGCCTGCTCTTCTCGGCGACGTCGCTGGCCGTGTACCTGCTGGTGACCCTGCTCGAGGTGCTGGTGACCCTGCTGCAGGCCTTCATCTTCGCCACGCTGGCGGCCTTCTACATATCGGATTCGCTAGAGTCCGCGCACTGACCGACCCATAAGCCAGACCCGGGCTTCGCCAAGCGCCGGGCCGGAGAAAAGGAAACAGTTACAGATGCATCATCTGGCCATCATCCTGGCCGCGACACAGCAGCTGCACATCACCAACCTGGGCGCGCTCACCTATGGCCTCGCGGCCATCGGCCCCGGCATCGGCATCGGCCTGGTGTTCGGCAACGCCATCCAGGCGATGGCGCGCCAGCCCGAGGCGTCAGGCATCATCACCACGTATATGTGGATCGGCTTCACGCTGGCCGAGGCGCTGGCGCTGATCGGTATCGCGGTCCCGTTCTTCATCAAGTAGCCGCGAGTCAGGGAAGGTCACCATGTTGCACCTGGCGCAGAGCGGGACCCAGAACCCGCTCGTCCCCAACCTCACCGAGCTCATCCTGGGGGCGTTCGCGTTCTTCCTGATCTTCGGCGTCCTCGCCAAGATCCTGCTGCCGCGGATCAGCAAGGTCCTGACCGAGCGGACCGACGCGATCGAGGGCGGGCTGCAGCGGGCGGAGGAAGCTCAGGCAGAGGCCCAGCGGGTGCTCGAGCAGTACCGGGCGCAGCTCGCTGACGCCCGGCAGGAGGCCTCCCGGCTGCGGGAAGAGGCCAGGGAGCAGGGCGCGCAGATCATCGCCGAGATGCGGGAGCAGGCCAGCGCCGAGGCGCGGCGGCTGGTCCAGGCCGCTCACTCGCAGATCGAGGCCGACCGGGCGCAGGCGCTGCAGACGCTCAAGGCCGAGGTGGGCTCGCTTGCCGTGGACCTGGCCGGCCGGGTGGTCGGCGAGTCGCTGTCCGACGAGGCCCGCCAGCGCCGCACCGTCGAGCGCTTCCTCACGGAACTGGAGCAGCAGCCCGAGGCAGCGGCGCGATGAGAGGTCCCAGCAGGGTCGCGTACGAGGCGGCGCGGGAACGGCTGACCGCCGTGGTCAGCGACCCGGCCGTCGCCGCCACCGTGGGCGATGAACTGTTCGAGGTGACCGGGCTGCTCGACCGCGAGCCGGCCCTGCGGCGGGCGCTGGCCGACGCCAGCAGCCCGCAGGGGGCGAGGTCCGGCCTGGCTCGCGGGCTGCTGGGGGGAAGGGTTTCCCGGGCCACCCTCGATGTGACGGCCGGCCTGGTGGTGGACCGCTGGTCGGCACCCCGTGACCTGGCCGACGCCACGGAGCAGCTCGCCGTGCTCGCCACCGCGGCCGCCGCGGACGATGCCGGCGAGCTTGACAACACCGAAGACGAGCTGTTCCGGTTCGGCCGCATCGTCAGCGGCCAGCCCGAGCTGCGGGGGGCGCTGGCCGGCGCGCAGCTGCCGGCTGACCGCAAGCGCGGGCTGCTGGAGGCGCTGCTGGCGGGCAAGGTCACGGCGGCCGCGCTGCGCCTGATCACGCAGGCGGCGGTGCACCCGCGAGGACGTAGCCTGGAAGAAAGCCTGGACGAGTACGCCCGGCTGGCCGCGGAATGGCGACAGCGCCTGATCGCGGTGGTCCGGGTCGCCGCCGAGCTGACACCCGCCGAGCGGGAACGGCTCAGCGCCGCGCTCGCGGCCGCGTACGGCCGCGGCATCCACCTCAATATCGTGGTCGACCCCGAGGTGCTGGGCGGTATGTCCGTCCAGATCGGGGATGAGTTCATAGACGGCACCATTGCGAGCCGCATCACCCGGCTGCGGCGCCGGCTGGCGGCATGACGGCGGCCATGACCAGAACACCGGGCGTCCGGCCCCGATGGCGGGCGGTCCCGGCCACGAGCACCCAAAGCAGAAACAGTCCGACGAGAAGGACAAGAGGGACATGGCGGAGCTGACAATCCGGCCGGACGAGATCCGGGACGCGCTGGCGAGCTTCGTGGAGGCCTACGAGCCAGACGCCGCCTCCCGCCAGGAGGTCGGCGTGGTGACCGACTGCGGGGACGGCATCGCGCACGTCGAGGGCCTGCCCTCGGCGATGGCGAACGAGCTGCTCGAGTTCCCCGGCGGGATCCGCGGCCTCGCGCTCAACCTCGACGTGCGCGAGATCGGCGTGGTCATCCTCGGCGACTTCAGCCAGGTGGAGGAGGGCCAGCAGGTCCGCAGGACCGGGGAGGTGCTGTCGGTCCCGGTCGGTGACGGCTTCCTTGGCCGGGTGGTGGACCCGCTCGGGGTGCCGCTGGACGGCAAGGGGCCGATCGAGGACACCACGGTGCGCCCGCTCGAGCTGCAGGCCCCGACGGTGGTGCAGCGGCAGAAGGTGAGCGAGCCGCTCCAGACCGGGATCAAGGCGATCGACGCGATGACCCCGATCGGGCGCGGCCAGCGGGAGCTCATCATCGGCGACCGGCAGACCGGCAAGACCGCCATCGCCATCGACACCATCCTCAACCAGCGCGAGAACTGGGAGTCCGGCGACCCGGCGCGGCAGGTGAAGTGCATCTATGTGGCGGTGGGGCAGAAGGGCTCGACCACCGCGCAGGTGCGGCAGTCGCTGGAAGACGCGGGCGCCATGGACTACACGACCATCGTCGCCGCCCCCGCCTCCGACCCGGCCGGCTTCAAGTACATCGCCCCCTACACCGGGTCAGCCATCGGCCAGCACTGGATGTACGCGGGCCAGCACGTGCTGATCATCTTCGACGACCTCTCCAAGCAGGCGGAGGCGTACCGGGCGATCTCGCTGCTGCTGCGCCGCCCGCCGGGCCGGGAAGCCTACCCGGGCGATGTCTTCTACCTGCACTCCCGGCTGCTGGAGCGGTGCGCGAAGCTCTCGGACGAGATGGGCGGCGGGTCGCTGACCGGGCTGCCGATCGTCGAGACCAAGGCCAACGACATCTCCGCCTACATCCCCACCAACGTCATCTCCATCACCGACGGCCAGATCTTCCTGGAGACCGACCTGTTCAACGCCGGCGTGCGGCCCGCCATCAACGTCGGCCGTTCGGTGTCGCGGGTCGGCGGTGACGCCCAGATCAGGGCCATGCGGAAGGTGGCGGGCGGCCTCAAGCTGGCGCTCTCCCAGTACCGCGACCTGGAGGCGTTCGCCGCGTTCGCCTCCGACCTCGACGCCGTCTCGCGGGCACAGCTGGACCGCGGCGCCCGCCTGGTCGAACTGCTCAAGCAGCCCCAGTACGCGCCGCTGCCCGCCGAGCGCCAGGTGGTCTCGGTGTGGGCGGGGACGAACGGCTACCTGGACGACGTGCCGGTCGATGACATCAGCCGGTTCGAGCGCGAGTTCCTCGACGCCGTGGGCCGTGACAAGGCCGGGATCTACGACGCCATCCGGGAGACCGGCCAGCTGTCCGAGGACACGGAGCAGGCGCTCAAGGACGCGATCGAGAAGTTCCGGCGCGGCTTCGAGGTCAGCGGCGGCGAGCTGCTGGTCAAGGAAGAGCCCGCGCAGGCGATCGAGGAAGAGGACGTCAAGCAGGAGAAACTCAAGAAGTACGTCCAACCCGGCGGACAGGGCTAGCGGGCAAGGCCAGAGGGCAGAGGGCAAGCAAGCATGGCAGCACAGCTACGCGCCATCCGGCAGCGGATCCGGGCGATCCAGTCCACTGCCAAGATCACCCGTGCCCAGGAGATGATCGCCGCGTCCCGGATGATCCGGGCGCAGCAGCGGGTGCGGGAGTCCACCCCCTACGCGCAGGAGCTGCAGCGGGCGGTCGAGGCCGTGGTCAGCCGATCCGCGCAGATCGACCACCCGCTGGTCCGCGAGCATCCGGGCCGGGAACGGGCGGCGATCCTCATCCTCACCAGCGACCGGGGCTTCGCCGGCGGCTACAACGCCAACGTGCTGCGCGAGGCACAGGGGCTGCGGTCGCTGCTGGATGAGCACGGCATGCCAGCCGTGACCTATGTCGCCGGGACGAAGGGAATCGGCTGGCACCGGTTCCGCGGCCGCGAGCTGGCCGGGCAGTGGAGCGGTTTCTCGGACAATCCGCGCCCCGAGCATGCGCGGGAGATCACCGAGACGCTGCTGGCGGCGTTCGACAGGTCAAGCGCCGAGGGCGGCGTCGACGAGATCCACCTCGTCCACACCGAGTTCGTGTCGATGCTCACCCAGCGGCCGGTGGTGCGCCGGATCCTGCCGCTGGAGATCGAGGAAGTGGTCGCCGAACCGTCGAGCGGGGCGATGCCGCTGTACGAGTTCGAGCCATCGCCGCCGGAGGTGCTCGACGCGCTGCTGCCGTGGTACGTGGAGAGCAGGATCTACCACGCGCTGCTCGAATCCGCCGCGGCCGAGATCGCCGAGCGGCGCCGGGCGATGAAGTCGGCCACGGACAACGCGAATGAGCTGCTGGAACAGTTCACGCTCGAAGCCAACAAGGCCCGGCAGGCCGAGATCACCCAGGAAATCAGCGAGATCGTGGGCGGCGCCAATGCGCTGGCCGAGTCCGTCGCAGGGAGCGAGTGAGGGCCATCATGACCGCAACCGTAGAGAACACTGCCGCTGGCAACGGTGAGGCCACCGTCCAGGGCGGCCGCGTCGCGCGGGTGATCGGCCCCGTGGTGGACGTGGAATTCGCCACTGAGCAGATGCCCGACATCTACAACGCCCTGCACGCCGAGGTGACGCTGGGCGAGACCACCAGCACGCTCACGCTGGAGGTCGCGCAGCACCTCGGCGAGAACGTGGTGCGTGCCATCTCCATGCAGCCGACCGACGGCCTGGTGCGCGGCGCGGCCGTGACCGACACCGGCGGGCCGATCTCGGTGCCGGTCGGTGAGGTCGCCAAGGGCCACGTGTTCAACGTGCTCGGCGAGACCCTGGACGTGCCGACGGCGTCGCTGCAGGTCTCCGAGCGCTGGCCGATCCATCGGGACCCGCCCCAGTTCGACAAGCTGGAGCCGCGGACCGAGATCCTGGAGACCGGGATCGAGGTGCTCGACCTGCTCACCCCGTACGTCAAGGGCGGCAAGATCGGCCTGTTCGGCGGGGCCGGGGTCGGCAAGACGGTGCTGATCCAGGAGATGATCACCAGGATCGCCAAGAACTTCGGTGGCGTGTCGGTGTTCGCCGGCGTGGGGGAGCGGACCCGTGAGGGCAACGACATGTTCATCGAGATGACCGAGTCCGGCGTCATCAAGGACACTGCGCTGGTGTTCGGCCAGATGGACGAGCCGCCGGGCACGCGTCTTCGCGTCGCCCTGTCCGCGCTGACGATGGCGGAGTACTTCCGCGACGTGCAGAAGCAGGACGTGCTGCTGT
>JAIRTY010000074.1 GCA_031254715.1 Nocardiopsaceae bacterium
GCCCGCAATGTCCGCGGCGAGGACGCCGGCCGGATCGAGGAGTTGTGGCAGCGCATGCGCCTGGGTGGCTTCTTCCGCCACGGTCCGGTGCTGTGCACCGCAGCAGCGGCGATCGAGCAAGCATTGTGGGACATTAAGGCCCGCGGGTACGGCGCGCCGGTCTACGAGCTACTCGGCGGCCCGGTGCGCGACTCGGTCCGGCTCTACGCGTGGGTGGGCGGCGACCGTCCGCAGGACGTGGTCGCGCAGGTCAAGGCGCGCGTCGAGCAGGGGTTCAGCGCCGTCAAGATGAACGCCACCGCCGAACTCGACCTGCTCGACCGGCCCGCGCGCGTGGACGAGGTGGTGGCACGCGTCGGCGCCATCCGCGACGCTTTCGGTAACTCCGTCGACGTCGCACTCGACTTCCACGGTCGCGTGCACCGGGCGATGGCCAAAGCGCTGCTGCGCGAGCTCGAGCAGTTCCGCCTGCTCTGGGTTGAAGAGCCGCTCCCCCCCGGCCATGAGGACGTGCTGCCCGTGCTTGCCGGTTTTGCCGGCCGCACCCCGATCGCGACCGGCGAGCGGCTGCTGACCCGCGCCGACTTCGCCCGCCTGCTCTCCTCCGGCGCGGTGGACGTCATCCAGCCCGACGTGTCGCTCACCGGGCTGTTCGAGCTGGAGAAGCTGTGCCGGATGGCCGAGGCCCAGGACGTGGCGGTCGCGCCGCACTGCCCGAACGGGCCGGTCGCGCTGGCCGCGTCGGTCCAGGTGGCCAGCTGCGCCGGCAACGTCGTCATCCAGGAGCAGAGCCTGGGCCTGCACTACAACCGCGGCTACGCCGGCCTGCCCGAGGGAGAGATGTTCGACTACCTGCGCGACGCCGCGTCGCTGACCCCGCGGGACGGCCACCTCGCCCGGCCGTCCGGACCCGGTCTGGGCATCGAGATCGACGAGTCCGTGGTGGCGTCCCGGGCCGGCGCCTGGCAGCTGCCCGACCCAGTCTGGCGGCTGCCGGACGGCCGGCTCGCCGAGTGGTGATCCTGCCAGCCAACTGCGCCAGCTCGGCACCGCCGTCGAGCGCTGGCGGCTGACCTGGACGCCGACCTGCGTCCCAGGCGACGGCGGACTGACAGCTGGGAGCTAGCGAGAAAAGGACGACACCCGCGCTCTTGACACCAAATGTTCGCCGTTTAAATATGTTGGACGGAGGTCTGACCTCTCTCGGAGGCCGCCGCACAACGGCGCGTCAGGTCGCCCGTCCATGATGGAGGACGTCACGGTGGGACACGAACGTTCCGGATTATCCTTCCGGCCAGAGTTAACGCGACGCCTCGCGGTGCTCGCGGCGGCGATCATGGTAGTCGGCCTGCTGAGCGCAACTGCGAGTCCTGCCGCGGCGGCCGGGCAGACGATCATCGTGAACGGTAATAGTCAGGGCCGGACGTTCGACGGCATAGGCGGGCTGAGCGCCGGCGCGTCGTCCCGGCTGCTGATCGACTACCCGCGGCAGCAACGCGACCAGATCCTCAACTACCTGTTCAAGCCGGACTACGGTGCGTCGCTGCAGATCCTCAAGGTGGAGATCGGCGGCGACACGAACTCCACGGACGGCGTCGAGCCGAGCCACGAGCGCGCGCCCGGGCAGATCGACTGCAACCGCGGCTACGAGTGGTGGCTCATGGAGCAGGCCAAGGCACGCAACCCCAACATCAAGCTCTACGCCCTGGAGTGGGGTGCGCCGGCCTGGGTCGGTGCGGGCGGCAGCACCGTGTGGACCGACGAGAACATCACCTACCTGCTGGACTGGCTGGGCTGTGCTCGCCAGCATGGGCTGAGCATCGACTACCTGGGCGGCTGGAACGAGAAGGGCTTCGTCGCCTCGTGGTACGTGAAGCTGCGCCAGGCCCTCGACGACCACGGCTACGCCAACGTGCACCTAGCGGCCGCCGACGACCCGGCCGGCACCGGCTGGCGGGTCGCCGGCTCGCTGGCCGCCGACTCGCAGTTCAACGCGGCCGTCGACGTCGTGGCCCAGCACGACCCGTGCACCTCCGCGCCAACGCTGAGTTGCCCGAGCACCGCGACCGCGCAGGCGCTCGGTAAGCCGTTGTGGAACAGTGAGCAGGGCGCCCAGGTGTACAACGTCGACGCCGGCAGGCTGGCCGAGGAACTCAACCGCGACTATCTCGACGGCCGGGCGACCAGCCTCATCGCCTGGTCACTGATCTGGTCCGCGTACGCCAGCCTGCCGCTGCAGGGCACCGGGCTGATGCTGGCCAACACGCCGTGGTCGGGGCATTACGAGGTCGGCAACAGCATGATCTGGGCAATGGCCCACACCGCGCAGTTCACCCAGCCGGGCTGGCGGTATCTCGACAGCGGCAGCTCGCGGCTGGCGTCCGGGGGCAGCGTGGTCAGCCTGCGCTCGCCGGCCGGCGACGACTGGAGCAGCATCGTTGAGACCGCAGCCGCCACCGTCCCGCAGCAGGTGACCTACCAGGTGCAGGGCGGGCTCTCGCCGGGCACGGTGCACGTCTGGCGACGAACCTGCACTCGGCCGACCCGGCCGACTGGTTCCGGCAACTGCCCGACGTGCAGCCCCGCAACGGCTCGTTCGCGCTGACCCTGCGGCCCGGCTACATCTACAGCCTCACCACGACTTCCGGCCAGCACAAGGGAACCGCGCGCCCAGCGCCGGCCCGGCCGTGGCCCCTGCCCTACCGAGAGAACTTCGACGAGTACCCGCCGGGCGAGACCCCCCGGCTGTTCGCCGACATCGGCGGCGCGTTCGGCACCGCGCCGTGCGCAGGCCGCCCGGGCAACTGCCTGCAGCAGGAGGTCACCGAGCAGCCCGTCCGGTGGACCTCGATCAACAACTACCCGCTCACCGTTGTCGGCGACCCGGAATCCTGGCGCAACTACCAGGTCGACGTCGACGCGCTGCTGCAGCAACCCGGCTATGTCGAACTCGACGGCCGCAGCCCGGCCACCCAAGGCCGCAGCCAGGGCTTCTTCAGCAGCCCGCCCGGCTACCACTTCCGCATCGACGACCAGGGCGCCTGGTCGCTGTATAAGCAGGACGTCCGCAGCGCCCGCAGCACGCTGGCCAGCGGCACCGCGAGCTTCGGGGTCGGCAGCTGGCACCGGCTGGGCCTGCGCATGCGCGGCGACGAGATCACGGTCAGCTTGGATGGCCGGCCGCTGGCGACCGTCCTCGACGGCACCTACCGGGCCGGCCAGGTTGCGCTGCAGGTGTCACCGTGGAACCGCGCCCAGTTCGACAACCTCGCGGTGCAGGAGCTGCCGGCCGTCGGGGAGGGCCCGCAGCTCGGCGCGGTGCAGCCCACCCTGGTGCAGCTGGCTGCGCCCGGCGATTCGGCCCCGATCAGCACCACGGTCACCAACCCCGGGCAGCTGCCGGCCACCGCGATCGACGCGCAGCTGCAGGCTCCTGACGGGTGGACGGCCAGCACCGTCTCGGCCCCGCCGGAGCAGCTGCCCGGCGGGCAGAGCGCGCCGCTGTCCTGGCAGCTGACGGCGCCCTCGTCGGCGACGCCCGGCCGCTACCAGGCGACCATCACCGTCACCTACACCGAAGGCAACCTGCGCTGGATCGCGTCCACGACCATCCCGGTCGACCTGAGCATCGTCCCGCACGCTCAGATGACCGCTGCCGCTACCAGCTGGCAGCCCGGCTTCGAACCGAACCTGGCCATCGACGACAACCCTGCCACCTTCTGGCACACCGAGTTCAGCCCGGTCAAGGCGGTACCGCCGCAGTCGATCACCTTCGACCTCGGCGGCAACTACGACGTCAGCGGCCTGCTCTACCTGCCGCGCCAGGACGGCAACCCCAACGGCACGATCACCGGGTACAACGTCTACGCCAGCCCGGATGGCACGACATTCACCAAGGTGGCCAGCGGGACCTGGCCGGACGACGCCACGCAGAAGAGCGCCAGCTTTACCACGGGTGCCGTGCGTTATATCCGCTTGGAAGGCGTCCAGGCGCACAACGACAACGTCTCCGCCGCCGAGATCAACATCATCGGGACGCCTGCGCCGTGAGCCGCGGGTGGCCATCCCCCGGGTCCTTTACCGGAGGGCCCGCCCGGATTCGGGGTCAAATACGTGCAGGTGATCGGGGCTTACGGTAAAGGCCACCTTGTCATCGCGATTCAGCCGCTGGTCGCGGGGCAGCTTGGCGGTGATGGCGGAGCCGCCCATGGCGACCAGGACATGCTGCTCGGAACCGAGCGGCTCGACCACCTCGACCACCCCCTGGAGCGCGCAGCCGGCGGCTTCGGCCTCGGCCGGCGGAACCAGCCGGAGATGCTCCGGCCGGACGCCGATGACTAGCCGGCTCGCGCCGGGCGGGAGCGCCGTCACAGTTTCCGGGGGCAGGCGGAACCTGGCGCCCGCGGCACGCAGCTGCTCCGTCCCGGCCTCCCGGATGCGCTCGCACGTCAGGAAGCCCATCGGGGGGGTGCCGATGAAGCCTGCCACGAAACTGTCGGCCGGCCGGTCATAGAGCTCATCGGGCGTGCCGAGCTGGTGGATCACGCCCTCGTTCATCACCGCGATACGGTCGCCCATCGTCATCGCTTCCACCTGATCGTGGGTGACGTAAAGCGCGGTCGCGGTGACGGCGCGGTGCACCTTGAGGATCTCGGCGCGCATCTGCACCCGCAGGTGCGCGTCGAGGTTGGATAGCGGCTCATCCAGCAGGAAGACCGCGGGATCCCGGACGATCGCCCGCCCGAGGGCGACCCGCTGCCGCTGGCCGCCGGAGAGCTGCCTGGGCTTGCGGTCCAGCAGGTGCCCGATGTGCAGCAGGTCCGCGGTCTGGCGCACCTTCAGGTCGATGACCTGCTTGCCGAGCCCGCGCCGGCGGAGGCCGAAGGCCATGTTGCGGTAGACCGACATGTGCGGGTACAGGCCGTAGTTCTGGAACACCATGGCGATGTCCCGGTCCCCGACATCGACATCAGTCACCCGGGTGTCACCAAAATAGATCTCGCCGCCGGTCAGCGTCTCCAGCCCGGCCACGAGCCGCAGCAGGGTGGTCTTGCCCGAGCCGGAGGGTCCCACGAGCACCAGGAACTCGTGGTCATCGATCTCCAGGTCGGTCTCGCGTAGCGCGCGGGTCTCGCCGAAGCGCTTCTCCACGCCTGTGAGCGTGATGGCTGCCATCCGCCGCCCCTCCCTCAGGTCCCCGCCAGCGCGCCGGCCGTCAGGCCGCGCACCATCGACCGCTGCACCAGGAAGAACGCGATGACCAGCGGCAAGCTGGTGATCAGCGACGCTGCCATCATGCCGCCCCAGTCGGTCTTGAAGGTGCCGCTGAAGCTCTGCAGCAGGCCGGGCGGAAGCGTCTGCCGGCTGTTGCTGCTGACCAGCGTCAGCGGGTACAAGAGGTTGTTCCAGCTGTTCATGAAGACGAACACGCCGGTCGTCACCAGGCCGGGCACCGACAGCGGGACGACCACGCGGAACAGGATGCCCAGCCGGGAGTAGCCGTCCACCCGGGCCGACTCCTCGATCTCGCGCGGGATGGCGTCGAAGAAGCCCTTCATCATCCAGGCGCCGAACGGGATGGCGAACGTGGTGTAGCCGATGATCAGGCCGAGGTAGGTGTTGAGCAGGTGGGCGCGCAGCAGCAGCAAGTACAGCGGCCCGATGAATACGACCAGCGGCAGCATCTGCGTGGCCAGCACGACCAGGCTGGCCGCGCTGGTGAGCCGGTACCCGCCGCGCGAGAAGCTGTAGCCGGCCAGCGTAGAGATCAGCACCGCCACCGCCGCGGCGATCAGGGAGGTGAGCACGCTGTTGACCAGGTAGGTGCTGAACGGCAGCGTGCCGCCGAACAGCTCATGGAAGTTCGCGCCCGTGATCGTGTGCGGCCAGACCGTCGGGCTCAGGTTGGTCGCCTCCTTGGCGCTCTTCAGCGCGGTGGACAGCATCCAGTACATCGGCCACAGCGTCCACACGCCGAACAGCCCCACGAGCACGATCACGATGCTGCGCCCGACGGACGGCCGCCACCTGCGGCGGCCGGTTCCGGCGGCCGCCCGGCCCGCGGGCTGCTCGGGCACTGGCTTGTCCACGGTGAGGCTCATGCCGGCCTGCTCCGCAATGTTCGGATGAACAGCGAGGTGATGATCATCAGCAGCACCAGCCACACCACGCCGACGGCCGACGCGTAGCCCAGCTTGAAGCTGGTGAAGGCCAGCTGGTAGACGTAGATCACCAGGGTGCTGGTGCCGTACGCCGGGCCGCCCGTGGTCATCGCCCAGATCAGCGGGAAGTTGTTGAAATTCTGGATGATCATCAGCAGCGCCCCCACCAGGGCCGCGTTGCGCAGGTACGGCAGCTTGATCAGGGCGATCATGGACCAGGTGCGGGCCCGATCGATCCGGGCCGCCTCGATCACCTCGTCCGGCACCCCGCCCAGCGCCGCGGTAAAGATCAGCAGGAAGAACGGCGCCTGCATCCAGACGTTGGCGATGATGACGGCCGTCAGTGCCCAGGTCGGGGAGGTCAGCCAGGGCAGCGGGGAGTGAATGAGCCCGGCCGTCTCGAGCAGCGAGTTGATGATCCCGCCCGGGTTCGTGAACATGAACTCGAACAGGAACGCGGTCACGATCACCGGCACCGCCCACGGGGTGAGCAGGATCGCGCGCAGGAACCGCCACGGACCGCGCAGCCGTTCCAGCGCCAGCGCCAGGCCCAGGCCCAGCAGCAGGCCGACTGCCACCGACACACCGGTGAAGATCACGGTATTCTGCAGCGACTTCCAGAACACCGGGTCATTCGACAGATGGCTGTAGTTGACCCCGCCGACATAGTGGTGCAGCGGGGTGTACAGGGAGTAGTTCGTGAACGAGACGAGGACCGCGTCCACGATCGGGTAGCCGACCACGACGGCCAGCACGATCAGGGCCGGCGCGGTCATCCAGTCAAACCACCGGGTGCGCTGGCGGCGCCGGCGCACCCGGCCGGTGGCCTTGGGCAAGGCCGCCTGCATCGCCTGCTCAGCCGCTAACGTCGCCGGTGACCGCCGTCTGCATGGTGGACGCGACGGACGGGATCGGGGTGGAGCTGATCATCGCGTTCTGAATGCCCGCCATCACGTCGGCGTACGCGGCGCTGTACGAAGCTCCCCAAGCCGGGATCACCACCTCGGGGACGATTTGCTTGACGAACACCTGCGAGACGGGGTTGTTCAGCAGGCCGGCGACCGTGCCCGAGGGGTGCGCCAGCGGCGGGATCGAGCCCTCGTACGGGATCGTGTAGTGAGATACCGCGTAGGGCGAGGTGGCCAGCCAGTTCATGAACTCCCAGGCCGCCTTCTTGTTCGGCGAGTTCTTGAACATCACCAGCTGGTGATCGGTCGGGATGCTGTAGTGCGTCCCGGTGGCGGTGGGCAGCGGCGCGGCCGCCCAGGTCTGGTAGAAAGCCTGGTTGCTCGCGTGGTTGAGGGACTGCACCACGCCCTTGACGTACGGCCCGTCAATCGTGAACGCGACCTGGTTGGACGCCGCGGGCTGGCGGAAGAAGCCCTGCTTCTGGTTCTCCGGCGTGTACCCGTCCTTGCCAATGGTGCGGATGAAGGTCAGGTACTTCTGCATCGCCGGGGTGTTCGCGGTGGCCTTGGTCCCGCTGAAAGCGACCGCGCCGAAGCTCCTCATGATCGGCCAGTTCACGTCCAGGCCGTACTCGCGGGAGGTGGTGTCGTTCCCGAGCACGATGACCTTCGGCTCCTTGGCATGAATAGCCTTCGCGTCGGTCAGCAGTTGCGCCCAGGTGGCCGGCGGCGTGGGCTTGAGCCCCGCCTTCCGCATGACCGTCTTGTTGTACCAGAGGGCAAGCGGCGCGACGGTCCAGGGGATCGCGACCTGCTGGCCGCTGATCTTACCGAGGCCCAGTTCCCGCGGGATGATCGAGGACTGCCACGAGCTGGTCGCGAAGCTGCTGAGCGGCTGCAGCCCGCCGGTGGCAGCGAGGTCATATGTGTAGCCGCCCTGCAGCTCAGCGACGTCCGGCGGGTTGCCCGCCTTGACCTCCCCGACCAGCTGCTGGTCGATGTCCGTGAAGGAGATCGGCTCGCTCTTGATCGTGATGCCCGGGTGCAGCGACTCGTACTTCTTGATCATCGCCGCGACCCCGGGCGCGGTGTTGGTCTCGGCGGCGGCCCAGTTCGCGAACGTGATCACGTTCTTGCTCCCGCCAGCGGAACCGCCCGAGCTGCAGGCGGCCACGCCGCCGGAGACCAGCGCCAGGACCGCGCCGGTGGCGACCAGCCGGTACCGGCGTGCCTGGCAGGATCCCGGCCGCGCAGCCGATCGCAGCGGCGCGCCTTCGACCGGGTGCTGCTTCCGGCGCAGACCTAAAATCTGCATCGCTGATCCCTCGCCATCTGCGCAGTCGGCTTGCGTCAATGTGTGGTCTGACCTCTGGTCTCTATCTGAGTACTGTGCCCCTCCCGGTCAAGGGGTGTCAACAGCGCATCATTTATTCGTTACCGCACCGCAATACGTCCCGCCGGGGAGCTGCCTGGCCCGGGGGGCTGCCTGGCCGGGGAGCTGCCTGGCCGGGCGCGGCTCCCCGGTCACCATTCCCGCACGCCGATGCCGAGCAGGTCGGCGGCCGCGCGCAGCTGCGGGCGCACATCGGTCCAGGCAAGCACGGTGTGGTGCGGGAATCCGCCGGACACCATGGCGCGGGCGAACTGCCCGGCCGGGGTGTCGAGCCGGATCGCCGCGGTGTTGCCTTGGAAGCGGTTGGGCTCGGGCAGGGACTCGCCGGAAGCGATCAGCAGGCGCAGGCCGGCGCCGTCCTCAGCCAGGCGCGCGATGACCACCCGGCCGGTCTTCAGCGCGAAGTCGCCGGCTACCCCGATCTTCCGGTTGCAGTGCACCGACTGGGTGGCGGCCGCCGGGTCGGCTGCCAGCGAGGTCGCCGCCGAGCCGCAGTGCCACAGCCGTACCAGGCTGGCCTCGGCGTCCAGGTCGACGGGGGTGTCCACCAGGTAGGTCGGCCCGGAGCCCAGGGCCTCGAGCAGGAGCATGGTGGTGATGCCGTAGACGTCGCGCTCGCAGGCGGTCGGGATGCCCGCGTCGGCCAGCCGCGAGAGCGCCGAGCAGGGGGCCACCCCGAGCTGGACCGGGAACTCCGGCCAGCATCGCATCGTGA
The DNA here is from genome assembly GCA_031254715.1 of Nocardiopsaceae bacterium. Lineage (GTDB taxonomy): Bacteria > Actinomycetota > Actinomycetes > Streptosporangiales > Streptosporangiaceae > JAIRTY01. The sequence goes on from JAIRTY010000074.1 coordinate 9,178, forward strand.
CGGCATCGAGCTTCTCGCTCTCCACCCAGTCCCGGAGACCGGTGGTGACCCCAGCGGAAAGGCTCACCTGCTCGGGGTCGAGCGCGCACAGGCTCGGTTGCGCGGCGCAGGCCGCGGCCTGCTCGGCGTCCCTGGCGGCTGGGGCCGCGTCACGAACCTGCCAGAACGTCTCTTCGACGGTGCGCTGGCGGATCCGCAGCCCGAACAGCCGCGTGAGCAGGCGCGGGTCGTACTCGCTCGGGGTATAGCCCGCGGGCGGGTCTCCGATCAGCCCGATCGTCTTGTCCCGCAGCGACGCCAGCGCGGCCCGGGCCGTCGCTGCGCTGCCCCGCGGCCGCCCCGGATCGGCCGCTGGCACCGCCTCGGGCAGCCTGCCCGCCAGCGCGGCGCGGAGCGCATCGCGCACCTCCGGCTCGCCGGGGTCGCCGTACAACAGCCGGGCCTCGCCGCCGCCGCGCACGATGGCGTGCGCGAACAGGACCGCGCCGCACAGCGAGTTGAGCCACAGTCGGTCGCCCGCCGCCCCGGGCTCGCGGAAGGCCCACAGCAGCACCGGCCGGCCCAGGTTCCGGTAGAGCCGCAAGGCCGGGGTCGCGTCAGCGAACGTGGCGCATACGTTGATCACAAGGTCGGCGTCGCGGTCGAGGTAGCCGGCCGCGGCAGCGACGTCCATCTCGCTCATCACCAGCCCTGGAGGTCCGGTGACTTCGGCGCCGAGGTCAGCGGCCAGGCCCCTGGCAGCCTCCGTGAGCTGCCGGGCGGTGTCGGTGGCGAACGTGAACCGGGCGGTAGGGATCATGACGACGCGTGGCATGGGGGCCTCCTGTTCATTACGTGGCTGTCTCGCGGCAGCGGGATCGTGGCCGGGGACTTCACGGCATGGCGACCAGGACCTTGACGCTGTCGGCCTGCCCCGCGCGGGCGTAGGCCTCCGCAACGCGGTCCAGCGGATAGATGCCGGAGATCAGCCCGGCGACGTCGACCGCCTGCGCCGCGATCAGCGAGATGCCGGTGTCTAGGTCGCCGGGCGGGTAGAGGCCGCTGCCGAGCAGCCCCACCTCGTAGCGCTGCATCCTGGGCAGCGGGATGACAACCGGGCCGGAAGGCACCCCCACCGCCACCACGGTCCCGCCCGCGCTCGCGGCCCGCCCGGCCCAGTCAAGCGTGGCCGGTTTGCAGACACAGTCGAACACCGCGGTGAACCGCGGTTCCGGCGGCAGCCCGCCCGGAGCGGCGGCCTGACCGGCGCCGCGGGCGCGGGCCAGTTCCCGCTTGCCGCGGTCGGGCTCGATGACCGTGATCGGGCCCGCGCCGCGCCGCCGCAGCGCGGCCAGCAGCAGCAGCCCGATGCTTCCGGCGCCGATCACGGCCACCTCGTCGAGCTGACTGGCTCGGCCCGCCGCGTGCCAGGCTGCGGCCAGCGGCTCGGCGCAGCAGGCCAGCTCCGCCGGAACCTGCGGCGGCACCCGGTGGAGCTCCCGTTCGGGGACTACCAGCCGCGTCATCGCGGCGCCGGGCAGCCGGTAGCCGCGCACCGCGGCGGACTCGCACTGGTTGACGGCGCCCTGGCGGCAGCGGGCGCAGCTGCCGCAGGCGCGCAGCGGGTTGAGCACGACCCGGTCGCCCGGCTGGAGCCGGTGCGCTCCGGGACCGGTAGCGAGCACGTGACCGGACACCTCGTGCCCGGTCACCACCGGCGGCCTGGTCCAGGGATGGTGTCCGCCGAGCACGGCCAGGTCACTGCCGCAGATGCCGACATGACTGACGGCGATCAGCACCTCACCGTCACCTGGATCCTCGCGCACCTCCGCCTCGGTGACGGCGACCCGGCCGACGCCGGTGAAGCTAATCTGGCGAACACGCACCGCGCATGCCCCCGTTATCGCCCGCTGGCCAGGTTCTGGTCGACCAGCCCGGCAAGGTAGCGCAGCCGTGGCAGCGCGTCGCGGCGCAGCGCGGTGCCGACATCCGTTGCGCCGATCACGCCGCGCCAGACCGCACGGCCGGCCAGGAACCCCGAAGCGCCCTCGCGGCAGGCGAGCGTGACCGCCCGCGGGAAGTCGTCCCGGGCGACGCCGGAGGACAGCACCACCCAAGGGGAGGAGATGGTTGCCGTCAGTATCGCGCAGCGGCGGCGGATCTCCGGCTCCGGCCCGGCCCCATGCCGCGGAACCTCGGCCTTGTAGAGGTCGGCACCCAGCGAGCCAAGCTCCCGGGCAGCGGCTAGCACGCCGTCATCCCAGTCCCACTCGCGGCCGTCGCGCGGTGCCCGGGAAACCGGCTCGATGATGCTGACCAGATTCGCCGCGCGGCATCGGCGCACGAAGTCTGTCACCATCGCCGCCCGCCGTCCCGGGTCGCCGTCAGGGCGCCAGATCACCAGCAGCTTCAGCGCAGCAACGCCCTGTGCCCGCACCCGGTCCGGGACGACCTCGTCGTCGATCTCGGTGTCGGCGACCAGTTCGCGCTCATCCGCGGCAAACCGATCGGCGGCCGCGATGAGCGCGCATCCGGGGGCGACCGCCCGCTCAGCCACCACCCGGTCCAGGGCGAACTGCCGGTCGACGAGGACGGCGGAGGCGTAGGGGCTCAGCACCGCGGTGGCGCGCAGCTTGAAGTCGGTCAGCCGCTCGTCGCTCACCGGGCCAGTGCTGTGCTCGGCGAACATCACGCGCAGGGCCTCGCGCTGGTCCAGGGCCAGCATGGCGAAACCCCGGGAGGGGCGGGCCAGCGCGGCCAGGCCGCCAGCGATACCGGTGGCGGCCAAGCCGCCCGGGGTGTGGCCCTGGAGCGGGCCGCCGGGTGACGTGGCGCTGTCTGGCGTCTTCACGGTTCTCCCTGTTGGTTTGGTGCCGCCCGGGGCTCGGTCGGCGCAGCTGGCGAGCTGGCATGTCAGCCGTCCGCTCGGGCCATGCCAATGGCGGCGATGACTTCGTCATGGGCCGGGATCGCCGAGCGGCCATCCAGTGCCCGGCAGGACAGCGCCGCGGCGGCATTGGCATAGCGCAGCCGCTCGCGGAACCTCAGCCCGCGCTCGGCCGCGGCCAGCAGGGCGCCGTGGAAGACATCGCCGGCGCCGAGCGTGCTCACGACGTCCGCCGGGTGGCCGGGAACCGTGCAGCGCTCCCCGTCCGAGGTGGCGGCGGCGCACCCCGCGGCGCCGAGGGTCGCCACCACCTGCCGGGCACCCTCGGCCAGCACCGCGTCCAGCAGGGTGCCGATGCCGGAGCCTTTCGTGCCGTACCGGCTGGCGAGCATGGCGGCTGACGGCGCGAACAGCTCCACGTCGGCGAGCACCAGCCCGTCAATGGGATTGCCCGCATCGACTGACAGCCACGGCCTGCGGGAAGCCGTCAGCGTCCGCAGCGCCCCGTGCACCGGGGCCCAGCCAGCGTGGTCCACGTGAACCCAGCGCGCCGACCTGAGCAGCGCCAGCGCAGTGCCGGTCAGCCGGAGACCCGGGCCCGGCCTGGTGCAGATGGCTCGGGTGCCGCGTCGGCCGTCGGCCACGGCCACGCTGGCGGCGGACCGGCTGCCAGCCACCACGCTGACGCCGCGCACATCCACGTGCTCGGCTTGCAGCGCAGCCACGATACGCGCACCGTCGTCATCATCGCCGACGGCCCCGATAAACGCCGCGGGCACACCAAGCCTGACCGCCGCCACCGCGGCGGTCGCGGCCGGGCCGCCGCCGGCGTGGCGGACATCGTCGGCCACGATCCGCTCATCCGGCTCCGGGTAATGCCGTACCAGCGCGATCGCGTCCCAGACCGCCGCGCCGACGAAGACCACCGGCGGGGAATCCGAAGGCCCCCGGCTGGACGTCCGCACTGAGGCAGCGTGCGCGGAATCCATCAGCCGGCCCTGTCCGGCCCTGTCTGCCGCATCAGCGTCGGTCAGCCTCCAGCCCGGTCCGGTTTGATTCCCAACCGCCTGCCGGCGCCCCGTGCCGGTGAGCCGGCAGCGGCAGCGCCAGCTCAGCCATCCGGGACCGGCACCCGGAGGCGGCGTGCCCACGTGGTGATCTGCTGTTGCGTCTGCCGGGAGACCGGGAGCCGGGCCTGCTCGTCGATCTCGTCCGGCAGCGCGCGGCGCGATCCGGGAGCCCGTCCGCCCGCGGCGGCGACCCGGGCGGCCAGCAGATCGAGACGGTCCCTGGCGGCGGAGCCGCCGTCCACCCCGAGCCGGGACGGTGCCAGGGCTATCACCAGGTGCGCGATCTGCTGCGGGCGGGCCGCGTCGGACGCCGTCAGCATGTCAGCGACTTGGGTGCTCAGCACCGGGCCGACCAGCCCGCCGGTCAGCGCCTCGACCAGGAACGCGAGGGCGAAGCCCTTCGGCCCGCCGAGCGGGGCGAGCATGCCCTCGATGGCGGCCTGCGGGTCGGTGGTCGGCTCGCCGGAGGCCGTGACCGCCCACCCGGGCGGGATCGGCTCGCCGCGCTGTGCCAGCGCCGCAATCCGGCCCCGGGACACCGCGCTGGTCGCCAGGTCTACGATCGCCGGCCGCGGCCGGGACGGTATGCCCGCCGCGACGGGGCTGGTGGAGACCACGGCGTGGCGGCCGCCCGGCGGCGGCAT
>JAIRTY010000094.1 GCA_031254715.1 Nocardiopsaceae bacterium
GACTGGCCGGGCCATTGAATACGTCAGCCACGAGTTCTACCGGGTCGCCGGCGGGCTCATCGCCGAAGAATGGATCTGCTCGGACATGGCCACCCTGCTCCGCCAGCTCAGCTGAGTCAGGGGTCACCAGGCCGCGTCCAGCATCGCGCGCTGCTCGGCGGTAGAGCGGGCTCTAGGTCACGCTCGTATCCTGGCCGCCATGACGGAACCAGCACCCTCCGGGCAACCACCCCTGAGCATCGGCGAAGCCGCCCAGCGCACCGGGCTGAGCGTGCACGCGCTGCGCTTCTACGAGCGCGAGGGCCTGCTCGCCAGCCCGGTCGAACGCACCGCTGACGGCCGCCGCGCTTACCGCGAGCGCGACCTGGAATGGCTGGACCTGTGCATCAAGCTCCGCTCCTCCGGCATGCCCCTGGCCGCGATCCGCCGCTACACCGAACTGGTCCGGGAAGGACCCGGCAACGAGAAAGAGCGCCTTGACATCCTGCGCGAGCACCAGCAGCGCGTGACCGGCCAGATCGCCGCGCTCACCACCTGCCTGGAGCTGATCAGTTTCAAGGTCAGCCTCTACCAGGACAGCCTTACCGCCGACAGCAGCGACCCCATCTGGGCCGATATTCAGGAATGCCTGACCAGTTACGAATCGGCCCCCCGTGACGCTCCAGCAGATCAGAGGTGCGGAGCAGGACCGGCCAGAACCAGATGCACTTCGGCCTGACGAGCACGTCCCCTGCGGAACAGCAGCAGACGGTGGCGAAGTCGCTCGGGCTCGGCGCCCGGCACATCGACGTCGGTCAGCGGCCGGAGGAGGGTCAAGTCGTGCTCGCGGACCCCGAGGGCAACGAGTTCTGCGTGCTGGCCCCCCGGTAACGGGCTACCGGTAACCCCGCTTGAGCAGGAACTTCGCCCCTGCCTCGAAGCCCTCGGGGCTGAGCACCTCGAAGCCGAAGGCGTCGGAGAGCCGGTCGGTCGTGTTGAACGCGGCGCAGACCGCCAGCGCGTCCTCGACCTGCTGGCGTGAGACACCGGCGGCCAGCACTTCCCGCATGTCCCCGGCGCTCAGCGTCCCCTCGGCGGTCAGCTTGCCGAGCATCCGCAGCGTTGCCCGGAGCGGCTCCTCGACCGGGGCCGATGCCAGATCGTCGAGCACCGCCTGGACCTTCCCGCCGTCCTGATACGCCCGGCGCGCGGTCGCGGTGTGGGCGGCGATGCAGAACGGGGTCCCGTTCACCTTGGACACGTAGGCCGCCATCAGCTCCCGGTCGCCGACCGACCAGGCGGACGGCCCGCGCATTGCCTCGTGGGTGAACTCCTTTGCCCGGTCGCCATAGAAGCCCGGCCGGTAGAAGACCAGCTTGGCGGCGTCCGGTACCGGATGCCCGGAGAAAAGCCGGATCACCGCGAACAGCAGCTTGGTTCCGGGGCGGTAGCCGCGGTTGAGGATGTCGAGACGCATTATCCGGCTTCCCCGGTGGCGGCGCCTTCGCCCAGGGCGGCCAGGGCCGCCAGTCCCGCTTCATAGAGCCGGGCGGACTCGCCGACCGCAGCGCATATGACCAGCTCGAAAAGCTGCTCCTCGCTGCAGCCCGCTGCCTTGGCCGCTGCGAAGTCCGCCTCGGTGACCTGCGCCGGCCTGGTGGCGACCTTCCCGATCAGCTCAGCCAGCGGCGGGGACAGGCCTTCGTTGCTGAAGGCACGGGCGCGCTGCGTCGCTGAGGCCTTTCCGTCGCCCTGCAGGACGGCATCCACCAGCGCCCGGTGCGCTGCCCGCTTCTTGTCCACGTCCGGCACGGCACCTCCGTCTCCCCTGTCACTGGGCCATCTGCCTCAACGTACCGAGCACTTTAGCCCGGAGGATGGTCCGTATCACTGACCGAGGGAAGGAAGCACCAATGGTGCGAGGACTTACCACCGTCAGCTTCTTCGCCGACGACGTCCCGGCCGCGGACCAGGTTTCGTCACCGCATCTGTGGTCGACCGTTCGGGAACATCCTGGGAGTGATGTACAACCAGCACTACCTGCAGATTCTCGGGTGATGACCTTGTTGTTCGAGGCGCGGCTGCGCGAGGGCATCCACGACGGCTCGATCACCATGACGTTCCGGCGATGGCGGCGCAGCCAGGTGGTCGCCGGGGGCCGGTACCGGACCGGGCTGGACATGATCGAGGTCGAGCGCGTGGACACCGTCACCCCCGCCGCGATCACCGTGCGCGACGCCCGGAAAGCCGGATACACCACGGTCGCCGCCCTCCTCGCCGACCTCACAGGCACCGAGGGCCAGCCGATCTTCCGCATCCGGTTCCGGCGCCTGGCGGGGCCTGATCCCCGCGACGCGCTCGCCGCGACCCGCACGCTCAGCGAGTCCGACCGCGCCGAGATCAGCACCAGGCTCGCGCGGCTGGACCGGGCGAGCCGGCGGGGCGAGTGGACCGAGACCACCCTGTCGCTGATCGGCAGGTCGCCCGGCGTCGTCGCGTCGTCGCTCGCCGAGTCGCTCGGCCTCCCCACGGACGTCTTCAAGCGGGACGTCCGCAAGCTCAAGGCGCTCGGGCTGACGACCAGCCTCGCGACGGGGTATCGGCTGTCGCCGCGCGGAACGGCGTACCTCGTCTCCCGGCAGCCCCTCCGGCACGGATTGGGAGGTAACTAGATCCTCATGGCGGCAACAGAAAGGCTAGCCAGGGCCTAACTTGGAGAGCGTCCTTGCAGGCATGGAAGGAACCAGGGATGCGCCGACGCGAGAAGGCCAAGAGCTGGTCGCGCAGATACGGGGCTAACCAGGGCAAGCTCGCCAGCGGCGATCCTGCCAAAGTCGCGGAAGTACTCGCCGATCTCGAACTGCGAGAACGGGGGGCAGGCCTGGGTATCGGAGAGCAGCGGATGCTCGGGAAGGCGCAGTACCTCCGGCGCCTGTTCGACGTCGGGATGGTGGCTTCGCAGGAGGACAGGGACCGCGCCGTGGACAGGCTGATGTCGCTGTTCGCGGCAGGTCATCTCGACCAGCGGGAGTATGCGCTGAGGTTAGCGCGCGTGCGCTCCGCGCGTCTCTACGCCGAGCTGGAGTCAGTGTTCATCGATCTTCCCGCCCAGCTTGCCGGGCCCTGACCACGGCCGGCAGCTCGCTCAGCATCGGGTTCAGCCTGGCGGCCAGCTCCGGGTCGGTGCGCTCAAGCTCGGCGGCCAGCGCAACCGTCGCCGCGGCCAGGCAGCGCCGCAACTCCGCCTCGTCCAGCGACCGGACCAGTGCAGCCGTGAGCGGCTCGGTCACTTGCGCCGGGAGCAGGTGGGCGCCCTTCGCATAACTGACCGGGTAGCCGAGCCGGCGGCAGGCCAGCGCGAGCACCTGGTCGCGGACGCCGCTGATCCAGTACTCCGCCTGCCACGGCCTGCCCCGCTCAATGCAGACCCGCGCGTGCAGGGCATGATGCCAGGCCAGGCCGGCCAGGTGGCCGTGGCTGGCAGGCGGGACCGGCACCGGGTCCGCTGGCCGGCCGAACACCGTGCGCCAGTGCGGGCCGCGCGGGCCGAACCCGGCCTCCGGGGTGAACGCGATGTCCGCCTCCAGCCACCTGGGCAGCAGGAACACCCGGTACACGGCCGGGCCCGACGGCAGGTCCCAGTGGTGCACCGCGCCGAACTCCCGGTAAAGCCCGGTGGTCCACCGCGCCAGCGCCGTGTCTAGCCCGTCCCGGACCGCCAGCGTGATGTCGATGTCCGACCACCGGTCGCTGGTGCCGCCCGCGTGCGACCCGGTGATCGCGGCGCCACTGATGTCCGGATCCGCCGCCGCGAGCGCCAGCAGCCGTTCCCGCACCCGGTCCCGTTCCCCGACGGTGAACATGGCGCAACCGTATGGCCCGGGACGGCATGATTTCACCATGACCGAACGGGTTGAATTGCGGCCGGTGACCGAGGACGATCTCCCGGTCATGGACAGCCTCCTCCAGGACCCCGCGGTGAGCGGCGAGTTCGCCTGGTTCGGATGGCACGATCCGCTGCGGTTCCGGCGGGCGTGGGAGGAGGACCGGCTGCTGGGCGAGCAGCGCGGCGGGCTGATGGTGGTGGCGGGATCCGACCGGCTGGGCTTCGTCAACTGGCGGCGGCGGCAGACCACCCCGGCGGGCTGGTGCTGGGAGATGGGTATCGCCATCTTGCCGGGGGCCCGTGGCCGCGGCTACGGCACGCAGGCACACCGGCTGCTGGTCAGCTACCTGTTCGCGCACACGACCGTGCACCGGATCGAGGCGGCGACCGAGACCGGCAACGTCGCGGAGCAGAAGGCCCTGGCCAGCGCCGGCTTCACCCGGGAGGGCGTCTCCCGCGGCATCGGCTGGCGGGACGGGGCCTGGCGGGACGGGGTGATCTACAGCATCCTCCGGTCCGACCTGCCCGATTCCGCCGGCTAGACCGTCAGGAGTGCCCGACGCCGGTGTCGTGGCAGAAATGCACCCGGCCCGGCGCCAGCGCCCGGACCCGCTGCAGCGAGTCCTGCCATGCCGCCCGGTCGCTTGCCTGGCCGTCCGGCAGGGCCTGGTCCGGCGGTCCCGTGTACTGGCGCAGCGTGTACGCGGCGTCCCCGATCAGCAGGTCCGGAGCGGCGGCCCCGCTTTCCTCCGAACGGACGATCACGGACTGATGTCCCGAGGTATGGCCGGGCGTTGCCACCACGGACAGGCCGGGCAGCACCTCGGCGTCGCCGTCCAGCAGTTCCCAGCGGGCGTTCATGAACCCGAACCAGTCATACAGTCCCGGCGACTCGCGCTTGGCCCGGTCCAGTTCGGCCCGCTGCACGTAGCAGGGGGCGTGGGAGAACACGGCGTTCTGGCCGCAGTGGTCGAAATGCAGGTGCGTGTTGATCACCAGTCCGATGTCAGCCGGGCTCAGGTCCAGCTCGGCCAGCGCGTCGGCGGCCGAGCGGTTGACGACCCGCCAGTCGTCGAGCATTCCGGCGGGCCCGCCGACGCCGGTGTCCACGAGCACCGCCCCGCCCGGATGGGTGACCACGAAGCCGTGGACCGGCCACCTCCGGCCATCAACCCCGCGCAAGCTCGCCAGGTGCAGCCGCTTGACCTCAAGTGACATGGCGCCTCCAGTGTCCGCCTGAACCCTAGTGTCCGCTGGGCAGATCAGGATGTCAGGCCGAAGCTGGGCAGGCACGGCTCCAGGCCGGTGATCTCGACCGGTACCGACCGGTGCGCCTGCCAGGCGGCGCGGCCGAGCCGCAGCCGGATGCCCCGCACCGCCTGTCTGCGCACCACATACCGCTCGATCCCGTCCTCGGCGTATCCGAGCTTGCGCGACACCGCCAGCGACGCGAGGTTGTCAGCGTGCGCCGCCGAGACCGCGTACTCGGCGCCGAGCCCGGCGAACGCCAGCTGCAGCACGGCGGCACGCATCTCGGTGCCGATGCCCCGGCCCTGGTGACCGAGCCCGAGCCAGGAGCCGGTCGTCACCTCCCTGGTCACGGCGAAGTCCCTGGCTTCCATCCCCTGCGTGCCGGCGATCACGCCGTCAACCGCGGTCACCAGGTTGAGCGACCAGTCGGCCGGCTGCCAGGACGCCCACTTCCCCCAGTGGAACTGCAGCAGCCCGCGCGCCCGGTCGGCCGGGGGCGCGTCGGTCCAGGCCACCGCGAACGGCTGGATGGCCGGGTCGTGCACGCCCTCGGCGGCGAGCGTGGCCAGCTCATCCAGGTCGCGCAGGCTCGGCCAGCGCAGTTCCAGCCGCGGCGTGCGCAACCGGAGCCCGGCCAACGGCCAGTGCGGGGACGTCATGCCCGAGATTGTCGGGATCCCGGCGGCTCCCGTGCAACACAATTAACGGCTCAGGCCGGCATGCGGGCGGCTGTCTGGCAGGTGCGGAAGCGGCTGAGGACCAGGGCGGCCACGGCTGGGTGGTCTCCCAGCGGTTCCGAGACCCAGGCCGCCGCGCTGGTCAGCAGCTGATCGTGGAACAGGCCGGGGGCCAGCAGGTAGCTGGCCACCGCGACCGGCCCGTCGGTGGCGGCCGACAACGCGTCGACCGCCTCGGCCACGGTCGGCTTGGCGGCCGATACGTAGGCAGCCATCACCGGCGCCCGGAGCCGGATCGACAGCAGCGACGCCTGCAGGCGGGTGTCCTCGGCCGCCCGGGGGTCGCGGGAGCCGGCGGCGGCGAGCACCACCGGTGTCCCGGCCGGCACCCGGGCCGCCGCCAGCCGGCCGGCCAGCACCGGGACCAGTGCCGCGTCGGGGCCGAGCGGGGCCGCTGCCGGTACCCCGGCCCGGTCGGCAGCCTGCCCGATGTCCTCGCTCAGGTGGTACCCGGGCGCCAGCAGCAACGGCACGATGGCGACCCGGCGCTGTCCGGCGTCGGCCACCGCCTGCGCCAGCGACCCGGGCAGCCCGGGCGCGGCGTTCTCCAGGAACGCGGCCCTTACCTCGATGCCGGGGGCCAGCCCGCCGACCTGCCTGGCCAGCGCCCGGATGCGGCGCTGGGCGGCAGGGTCGCGGCTGCCGTGCGCGACCGCCAGCAGGATGGGCCGCTGTCCTGCGGCTGGGCCGGTGGTCATGACATGCCCAGCAGTTCCCGCAGCCGGACCACCTCGCCGACGACCACCACCGCGGGCGGCCGGACCGCCTGCGCCTCCGCGTCGGCGGCGATCGAGTCCAGGGTGGAGACCAGCACCCGCTCGGTGCCGGTGGTGCCGTCGCTGATCACCGCGACCGGCGTGCCGCCCGGCCGGCCGCGCTTGATCAGCTCGCCGGAGATCTGGCGGAGACGGCCCACGGCCATCAGCAGAACCAGGGTGCCGGGGCCGGTGGCCAGCCCGGCCCAGTCGACGGTGGAGCCGGGGTGGGACGGGTCCAGGTGCGCGGACACGACCGCGAAGTCCTGCGTGACGCCGCGGTGGGTGACCGGGATCCCGGCGCAGGCGGGAACGGCGGTCGCGCTGGTGACCCCGGGCACGATCTCGAACGGCACTCCGGCCCGCACGCAGGCGAGGGCCTCTTCGCCGCCGCGGCCGAACACGAACGGGTCGCCGCCCTTGAGCCGCACCACCCGCTGCCCGGCCAGTGCCCGGCTGGTGAGCAGGTCGTTGATCTGCTCCTGGGTCATGTTGTGGGCGTGCGGCGCCTTGCCCACGTTGATGATCTCCACGTCCGGCTCGAGTTCCGCCAGCACGCCCCGTGGCGCGAGCCGGTCGGTGAGCACCACGTCCGCCTCGCCGAGCAGCCGCCGCCCGCGCACGGTGAGCAGCCCCGGATCGCCCGGGCCGCCCCCAATCAGCGCAACCTGCCCGGCCTTGGCCGGCCGGGCAGGGCGCACCGGCAGCGTGCCGCCAGCGAGCGCGAGCGCGATCGCCGACCGCAGCCTGGCCGCCCGGCGCGGGTCACCGCCCGCGGTCACGGCGACGGTCACCTCACCGTGCCGGGTGACCGCCGGCATCCACGCCGCTGAGGCATTCGCGTCGTCGGCCCGGACGCACCAGATCCGGGCGGCCTCGGCCTCGGCCGCGACGGCGGCGTTGACCGCCGGGTCGCTGGTCGCGGCGTGGGCAAGCCAGCACCCGGCAAGATCCCCGTTCCGGAAAATGCGGTTGCGCACGGTCACGCGCAGGCTGGCCAGTTCCGGGAGCACGTCCGGCGCGATGACGGTGACCTCGGCGCCGGCCGCCAGCAGGCCGCGGGCCCGGCGCAGCGCGACCCGGCCGCCGCCCACCACGACCGCCGGGCGGCCGGTGAGATCAAGGGCGAGCGGGTAACTCATCGCGCCGCCGGGAGCCAGATGCACATCACGATCGTACGGATGCGTCACCCGCCGTCACCACCCGTTGTCACCACCCGGGTGAAGCGCAGCTCGAATCCGCGCCGGCAGGCGTCGCACTCCCAGCTCCCGCCCTTCGGCCCGGCCGGGCGCAGCGCCTCCTCCCCGCAGTACGGGCAGTAGAACGGCACTTGCCGTTCGCCTGCCGGTGCAGGTACCGGCGCCCCGGTCACGTCAGCAGCCCTTCATCGGCCCGTCTCGCCCAGGTCGCGAACTCCTCGCCGTCGGTCCGGTCGGCCTGGTAGTTGCGGAGTATCCGCTCCACGTAGTCCACGGCGCCGTCGGCGCTGACCTTCAGGCCGCGCAGCTTCCGGCCGAATCCGGGGTCCATCCCGACCGAGCCGCCCAGGTGCACCTGGAAGCCCTCCTCGCCGCCGACGATCATGCCTTTCAGCCCGATGTCGGCGACCTGGAACCGGGCGCAGGAGTTCGGACAGCCGTTCACGTTGATGGTGACCGGGGTGTCGAACCCGGGCAGCCGCCGTTCCAGCTCCGCGTACAGGTCCGCGCCGCGCTGCTTGGTCTCGACGATCGCCAGCTTGCAGAACTCGATCCCGGTGCAGGCCATCGTCCCGCGCCGGAAGTTCGACGGCTCCAGCTGCAGGTCCTGGGCGGCCAGTTCCTGCGCGAGCTCGGCGGTCCGCTTTTCCGGCACGTCGCCGATGATCAGCTTCTGCTGGGTGGTGAGGCGAACCTGGCCGGACCCGTATTCCTCCGCCAGGTCGGCGACCTGCCACAGCTGGGTGCCGGAGCTGCGGCCGACGCTCGGGGCCACGCCCAGGTAGTAGCGGCCGTCCCGCTGCCGGTGGACACCGACGTGATCGCGGTGGCCGGCCGGGGGCACCTCGACGGCCGGCCCGTCCGGCAGCGACCCGCCCAGGTACTCCTTCTCCAGCACCTCCCGGAACCGTTCCGTGCCCCAGTCGTGGACCAGGAACTTCATCCGGGCCCGGGCCCGCAGCCGCCGGTAGCCGTAGTCGCGGAACAGGCCGGTGACGCCCGCCCACACCTCCGGCACCCGGTCTTCCTCGACGAACACCCCGAGCCGCTTGGCGAGCATCGGGTTGGTGGACAGCCCTCCGCCGACCCACAGGTCGAAGCCGGGGGTGCCGTCCGGCCCGATGACGCCGGCGAACGAGATGTCGTTGATCTCGTGGTCGGTGCAGGCGTAGGCGCAGCCGCTGACCGAGGTCTTGTACTTCCGCGGCAGGTTGCTGAACTCAGGGTTGCCGGCCGCCAGGGCGTTGGTGGCGCGCAGCGCCGCACTGCCGTCCAGGACCTCATTGGCGTCGATCCCGGCGACCGGGCAGCCGAGCATGTTCCTTGGCGTGTCGCCGCAGGCCTCCTGGCTGGACAGGCCCACCGCCTCCAGCCGTTCCCAGATGGCCGGGACATCCTCGATCCGGAGCCAGTGGAACTGGATGTTCTGCCGATCGGTGATGTCAGCCAGGTCGCGGCCGTACTCCTTGGCGATGCCGGCCACCGTGCGCAGCTGCTGCGCGGACAACTGCCCGCCGGGGATGCGGACCCGCATCATGAAGTACGAGTCCTCGATCTCCTCGTCGTCCAGCGCGCCGGTCTTGCCGCCGCCGATGCCGGGCCGGCGCTGCGTGTACAGGCCCCACCACCGGAAGCGCCCGCGCAGATCCTGCGGATCGATGGAGTCGAAGCCCAGGTGCGCGTAGCGGTTCAGGATGCGCTCGCGCACGTTGAGCCCGTCGTCGTCCTTCTTGACCCGCTCGTTGGCGTTCAGCGGCTCGAAGTGGTTCAGGGCCCACTGGCCCTGGCCTCGCTGGGGTGCTGGCATTTGCGGAATCCTCTGCTGCTCGGCCTGGTCGCCGCCGGGCGCGCGCCCAGGCAGGGCACAGGCACGCCGCGGCACGGCTTGACTGGGGGGAGCGGGCGGCACGGCAGGCCGGGAGCCTGCGGGAACGCCCTAGCAGCAGGAACGACAGATTGCGCTGGAAACCCGCAGCAGGTCAACGTGACGGCGGCAGACAAGCAACGGCCCGTGGCTGCAGGCGCCGGTGGGTGTCACGGCGAGCCTCCCTCGTCGGTGCCGGCGGGGCTGGGCACTGGCACTCACGATGCGCCAATAAGACAGTAACAGGGGCAACCACCGGGCTCCAGGCTGGTATTCCTGCCCCGGCCGGTAGGCTGCGGGCCGTGTCAGCCCCAGACGGCCCGGATGTCCGCGGCCCCGATGTCCGCCAGCACGGCCCCGATGTCCGCCAGCTCAGCTCCCGGGTGGTGTACCAGGACCGGTGGCTCACGCTGCGGCAGGACGAGATCGAGTACCGGGACGGCAGCCGCGGCAGCTACGCTGTGATCGACAAGCCGGACTTCGCCATGGTCATCCCGGCCGAGGACGGCCCCGGCGGCGGGCGGTTCTGCCTGGTCGAGGAGTTCCGGTATCCCCTGCAGCGCCGGGCGTGGTCGTTCCCGCAGGGCGGGTTCCCTGACCGGGGCACCGGCGACCCGGCCGAGCTGGCCCGGCTCGAGCTGGCGCAGGAGACCGGCCTGCGGGCCGCGGTGCTGACCCCGCTCGGCTTCCTCAACTGCGCGCACGGCCTCTCCGGGCAGGGGTTCCACGCGTTCCTCGCCACCGGGCTGACCCAGGGCGCCAGCGACCGGGAGCCGGAGGAGCAGGACATGCGGCAGGGCTGGGTCACCCGCGACCAGTTCACCGGCATGATCCGCAGCGGCGCGATCTGCGACGACGCCACCGTCGCCGCCTACGCGCTGCTGCTGCTCCATGAGCAGGCCGGGCAGGAGCGGACGGCCGGGCGTTGACGCCTGGCGCTCATGGTGCCTGCTGTTGGAGTGCAGTGTGGCGTGCCAGGACCCGGTAATCCTCGTCGTCATGCAGTACCGGCGTCTGGGCCCGGATGGCATGCGCCGCGATGAGACAGTCCAGCGCTTTGCGGACCGTCTCGCCGCTCCGTCGGCAGGCCCGGTACAGGGCGGCGGCCTCGTCATAGTGGCCCGGGGTGGTGGCCAGCAGCTTCCCCCGCGCGAGCAGCCGCGAGAGCCGGGTCAGGTGCGCCTCGTCCCGGGCGCCCATGAGAATCTCCATCCGGACCGGATGACAGGTGGTGAACTCCTCTTCTCGGCGCATGATCGACGTCACCCGCTCGCAGGCCGGGCTTCCAGTGTCGCGCAGGTACTCGATCCAGGCGGAGCTGTCGATCAGCGTCACGAGATGCGGCCCTCGCGCAGAGCCGCCAGGTCGCCCTCCCAGCCTGCCCCGCGCATCGCGAGAGCTTCCTCTTTCGTCATCGCCTCGGCAGCGAGCCGCCGCAGTGCGTAGTTCACAGCCTCGCGCTTGGAGTGCAGGTCATACCGCGCCATCACAGCGTGGACCGCGTCGTCGTCGACGTCAATATTGGTGCGAGACATACACCAATCATACACACACGCGAGCGCGGGAGGCAGACACGCGTTATGGCAGGGCCGGCCCAGCTACCGCTTCACCCAGACGTAATAGGAGCCGCTGCCGTTGCCGTAGGGGATGGTGGCGGCCAGCCGGTAGTCGGGGTCGGCCTGCAGGACCCGCTGGATCGTGGTGTCGAGGGCCGGGGTCACCTGCCGGTCGTAGCAGATGACACGGAAGTACCCGGCCCTGATCGCCGCTTTGTAGTCGGCCGTGCCGGTCAGTGTCGCGCCGGATCGCGGCCGGTAGTTGATGAGGTAGGTCGAGGTG
>JAIRTY010000164.1 GCA_031254715.1 Nocardiopsaceae bacterium
GCAGCGACCGCCGGTGCAGCGGGCCGGTGGTGGGCTCCCAGGACGGCTCATCCTCCCCGCTCCCCGGCAGCCGGCCCCCCGGCAGCCCGCTTCCCGGCAGTCCGCTCCCGGGCATGCCGGCCAGCCGGGAACGGCCTCCCGGCGCCGCATCCGCCAGCCGGGAACGGTCTTCCTGCACCGCGGGCGACCTCCGGGCCAGCCTGCCAAGCAGGCCTGCCGGCAGCCTCGGCCCGTGCCGGCGCCGCCGCCCCCGCCAGGGGTCGCGCACAGCGGGACCGAGCCCAACCGTCACCGAGCCGCCGCCCGACGGCGAGCGGCCGATCGTCAGCGTGCCGCCAGACTCCTCGGCCACCCGGCGCGCGATGTCAAGCCCCAGCCCGGTAGAACCCCCGCCGGACTGGCCCCGCTGGTCGGCGCCGGGCGGGAAGCCCGGGCCGTCATCGGACACCACCAGCCACGTCCCGCCGTCGGCCCGGGGGCTCACCCGCACCGCGAGCGCCACCCCGTCCGGCGTGTGCGCGAACACGTTCTCGAGCAGGGTGTCCACGCAGGCGGCCAGGTCTTCCCGGGAGGACCTGACCACCAGCGGCTCCGCCGCCAGTTCGATGATCATGCGTCGCTCGGTGTCGTCGGCCAGCGGCTGCCAGAACGCCGCCCGGTCCGCGACCACCCGGTTCACCTCGCAGGAGAGCCACATCTGATGGTCTCCGGTCGGCCGCCGCGCCGCCTGGATGACCTCGTTCACCGTCCGCTCAACCGCCTCGATGTCCTCCATGAGCTGCGCGGTCCCGGCGCCGTCGGCCAGCGACTCGGCGTCGATGCGGAGCGCGGTCAGTGGCGTGCGCAGCCGGTGGGACAGGTCGGCAACCGTCTCCCGCTCCCGGGCCAGCAGCTCGCCGATGCGCACCGCCAGCCGGTTCAGCCCGGCGGCTGCCTGGCGCACTTCGGGCGGCCCGGCCTCCTGCGCCCGGGCGGTCAGCTCCCCGGTCGCCAGCCGCTCCGCGGCGTAGGCCAGCACGCTCAGCGGCCGCACCAGGGAACGGCCAAGCAGGTCGGCGACCACGACGCTCACTGCCACCAGGCCGAGCCCGACGCAGCCGAGCAGCAGCCAGGCCCGCTGCACCCCGTGCCGGAGCAGCCGGTCCGGGACGACGGTGCGGATCACGGCCGTGCCGTGCGGCAGCCCCTGCACCGCCACCAGCACCTCCACCCCGCCCGTTACCTGGATGGTGAAGCTCCGCCCCTGGGACGCGAGCGACACCTCGGCGTTGCGCGGGGCCGGGCTGCCGAGCCGCCTGCCGCCGGGCAGGAAAACCGTCACCGGGGTGCCCTGGTGCTCGTCGTTCACCTGATTGACCGCCCGCCCGAGGCTGGCGCTGTCCAGCGTGGTGACGAGCGGGGCCATCCACTGCGCCTGTACCGTGGCGCTGCTGACCGCGCGGTCGGCGGCCAGCGCCTGCAGCACCAGCGCCAGCGGGACCAGGAACGAGACCAGCACCATCGAGCTGATGGCCACCACCAGCAAGATGACGCGCAGTCTCATGAGAGTCGCCCCGCTGGCTCAGGGCGCGACGAGTTTGATCCCGACGCCGCGGATCGTGTGCAGGTAGCGCGGCTCCTGGGCGGTCTCGCCGAGCTTGCGGCGCAGCCACGACAGGTGGACGTCCACGGTCTTGTCAGCGCCGCCGTACGGCGTACGCCATACGTGGGTCAGCAGGTCCCGGCGGGTCACCACCTGGCCCGAATGGACGGCGAGGTAATGCAGCAGGTCGAACTCCCGGCGGCTGAGGTCGAGCGAGGACCCGTCCAGCGTCGCCTCGTGCGCGTCCAGGTCCAGCGCCAGCCCGCCCACCACGATCGGGCTGCTGCCCTTCCACTCCGCGGGTCCTGACCGGCGCAGCACCGCGCGGATGCGAGCGTCGAGCTGGCCCGGGCCGAACGGCTTCACCAGATAGTCGTCCGCGCCTGCGTTCAGCACCCGGACGATCTCTTTCTCGTCGTCCCTGGCCGTGATCACCACCACCGGGACCTTGCTGACCGCCCGCATCATCCGCAGCACCTCGTAGCCGGACAGGTCGGGCAGGCCAAGGTCAAGCAGCACCAGGTCCGGCGGCGTGTCCACCACGTGCTGCAGGGCGGTCATCGCCGCTGGAGCGCTGCTCACCGCGTGTCCCCGCTCGCTGAGTGCCCGGATCAGCGCGCCCCGGATGGCCGTGTCGTCCTCCACCAGCAGCAGTTGTGCCACGCCCCCGACGGTACCGGCTGCGGCGGATATGCGCGGGTTGATGCCGTATTACGGAATTCTGCGGAACGGTCATGGCACTACCCGGCTCCGACCAGGAGTGCTGGTCGTGACCGCGCGGCAGCAGGGACTCCGGCTGCGGGGACTGCGGCGTTTCCGTTGAGGGCGGCTTTACCCGCGTTTAGGGTGATCTGCGTGAGTCTCGGCAGGATGCAGGCACGGCTCCTCATCGCTGCGGGCTGGCTGCTGGGGGCAGGCACAGCGACCAGTATCAGCCTGCTGGCGGTGTCGCTGCTGGGCCAGGGCATCATCTCCTCGCCCGGGCAGCAGCTCACCGTCGCCGCCGTGAACCAGGCGCTGGCCAGCGAGACCAGCAAGCCGCCGGACACCCACCCGGCACCGTCGCCGCGGGACAAGGCGCCGGCGGTACCGGATCCGTCGCCGTCCCCCCCCCCCC
>JAIRTY010000620.1 GCA_031254715.1 Nocardiopsaceae bacterium
CCCCGCTCCGCGACTCCCCGGGCCCTCCCGGGGCTACTTCGCCGGGCCGCTGATGAGCTTCAGCGAGTTCTTGTGCTGGCTGCCGTGCAGGTCCGTCCAGCTGACCGAGACCGTCTGGCCGGGCCGGAAGTGCGCGAGCACGCTGGTCAGCGACGCCGGGGTGGTGACGGTGCGCCCGTTCACGGCGGTGATCACGTCACCGCCGGTGAAGCCGGCGCTCTGAGCCGGGGTGTGGCACAGCACGCCGGCGATCAGGGTGCCGGAATGGGCCGGCGCTGCCTGGCCGGGTACCGGGTTGCCGGAGTTGTTCGGCAGGCAGTTACCGGTGCTGTTGACCGACCCGTACCTGGCGGCGGCCTGCCGCAGCTGATGGAGCTGTGCCTGCGGGGTGCCGGAGGAACCGGGCGGGAGGGTGGCGACCTCCACGCCCATGAACGGCGGCAGGCCGATCCGGATGTTGCCGTTGCCGTGGCCCGAGGCGATCTGCCGCGAGATGGCCAGCGCCCGGTTGATCGGGATCGCGAACCCCTGGTTGGTGCCCGGCCCGCCGAGCGACTGCGTGTTGGCCGCCGTGTTCATGCCGATCACCTGCCCGGCCGCGTTCGCGAGCGGCCCGCCGGAGTCGCCCTCCGCGATCGGCGCGTTGGTCTGCAGCATCCCGTGCAGCGTCTCGCGCGTCCCGGACCCGGAGTCGCTGGCGGTGATGGTGCGGTTCAGGGCGGTGATGGTGCCGGGGCTACTCACGGTGGGCGCGCCGCCGGTGCCGCCCGCATTGCCAATGGCTATCACGGGAGTTCCGAGCTTGACCTTGCCGGAGTCACCCATCTGCACCGGCCGCAGCCCGGACGCGCCCTGCAGCCGCAGCAGGGCGACATCGTCGGTGGCGTCGGTACCGAGCACGGTGGCGTGGTACCGGTGGCCCGAGGTGACCAGCGTCGCCGCCAGGCCGGTGGAGCCGCTGACCACGTGGTTGTTGGTCAGCACCAGCCCGTCCGAGTTCAGCACGATGCCGGTGCCCTCGAACACCTGGCCGGTGTAGTGGAGGTGGGAGGTGATGTCGACCACCCCCGGCTCCACCTTGTTCGCCACTGACTGGGGGTTGATGGTCGAGGTGTTGCTGTTGTTGTTGCCGGGGCCGGTCGGGAGATTGCCGTTCGGGCGGGGCACCTGGCCGCCGGAGATGGCGCCGTGGGACGGGCTGCCGTTGCCGCTCAGCGCGAAGCCGGCCGCGGTCGCGCCCGCCCCGGCGGCGAGCACCGCCACCAGGAGGTAGATGAGGGCCTTGCCGAACCGTCGTGGCTCCCGCGGCCCGTACCCGCCCGGCTGCCCGTACCCCGGCTGCCCGTACCCCGGCTGGCCGAAGCCCGGCCCGTAGCCGGGCTGTCCGTAGCCGCCCGGACCGTACCCGCCGGGCGGGGGAGCCCACTGGCCCTGGCCGCCGGGCTGGCCGTACCCGCCGGGCTGCCCGTACCCGGGCTGCCCGTACCCGGGCTGCCCATACCCTGGCTGGCCGTATGCCCACGGCAGCGGGTATCCGGGCTGGCCGTAGCCCGGCTGGCCGTAGCCGCCCGGGTACCCGTAGGCGCCCGGCGGCGGCGTCCACTGCGGCGGCTGCCCGCCGCCCTGGCCGCCGGCCCCGGCGCCGCTGTCCGCGGCGTCACCGGTCCCCGCGGCGGGGTCCGCTCCGCCCGGCGAGCCCGTGCCGGGCGTGGTGTCGCCGCTGGGCATGCCCGTGCCGGGAGTGGTGTCCCCGGGCTGCCCGGGGCTGAACCAGGGCCGGGTCGTGCCCGCCTGCTCCGCCGGCGGGGGCGGTCCGGTGGAGTGCCCCTCCGGTGCCGGCTCCGGCTCCGCTCCCGCTGGCCCGGCCGGCGGCCCGGCGTTCGCGCCGGGATCTGTCACGGGCTCCTCGCCGGACTGCGGCTGCCAGCTGCCGGACTGGCCTGCTGGCTCGTTTCCGCTCTCGCCCTGACCGTCCCGCATCAGCTATCACCCTTGTCCAGTGCCATCACGCGATGCTCGCCCGGGTCAGCCATGGTCCCTTCCCTCGCTGCCCAGGCACATGTCTAGTAAGCAGCACTTTCCTGAGCGGAACCTGAACGCCCGCTTCCGGTCTCGCCGCCGGCCTGGCCCCTCCAGCCAACCAGCCGGGCGCTCCCGGCCCCGGCCGGGGTGGCACCGAGCCGCGGGTGGTCACCACAGGCCGTGCTCCCGGACCGGGCCCACCTCCAGGCCAAGGCCTGCGCAGTCGTCAAGCAGCCGCGGCAGCGCTCCCAGCGCTGCCCTGGCCGAGCCGGGCGGGGAGGTGCAGTCGGAATCGTGGAGCAGCAGGCAGGCACGGCTCCCCAGGCTAGCGGCGGCCGTCTGGTAGACGGTCCCGGCCGTGGCGCCCGGCTGCCACTCCCGGCCCCAGCTGGTCCACAGCAGCGGCGTGAGCGCCAGGCTGCGGGCGGCGGCCAGCGCGCCCGCGCTGAGCACCCCGTAGGGAGGGCGGTACCAGGCCGGCCTGGCCCCGGCCGCCCCGGCTACCGCGTCCCGTGCCCGGGCCAGGTCGTCCCGGACCGCGCGCGGGGTCCGCAGCAGCGTGGAGCGGTGATCCCAGCCGTGCACCGCCAGCTCGTGGCCGCCGGCGGCGATCTCAGCCGCCAGCCCGGGCGCCCGCGCCACCATGGAGCCGAGCAGGAAGAACGTGGCGGACACGCCCCGGGCTGCGAGCAGTTCGAGGAAGGCCGGGGTGGACCCGGGGTCGGGGCCGTCATCGAAGGTCAGCGCGA